>JANLGX010000358.1 GCA_024654005.1 Gemmatimonadaceae bacterium
GGAACGTCTTTCGAAAGGGAACTACATGTCAAAAAAGAATGCTCGTGGAATGAATGCGCGTAACCGACGCGACAGGCGAGTCAAAAGCGAGACGCCTGCCGGTGAAAACTGGCGCGACGAGTCCGAGTTAGAGGACGGCGGCCATCTCGCTGGTCTGACCGTCGTCCCGCCGGACGAAGCCGCCCAGCTGGCTATTGCCGAGAACCATCTCCTTTGTGTCGGCGGTCCGTACGGAGGCGCAGTGATCCCTCTTGCGCTGATCAGGCTGAATTCTCAGTGCGCCATCATCGGCGGGGAGAACTATTGCTTCATGCGTGGATCCAAGAAGCGCCCCGACAACTTCGCGGTGCTTTTCCTCCAGTGGATGCCGAGCGTATGAGGTTGGGCCGCGTGCTTGCCAGCCGACGCTACCTGAGAAAGCTCACCATGCCCTCCCGGCTGTCCACTGTCCTTGTTCTCGCCCTTGCGTTGGGATGTAATGACCCTAAGCCACGATCGGAGGCGGCGGGAGCGCTAGCGGACGATACGGGTTGGGTGCGATTGCCATCTGGGCAAAGAGCCGACTGCACAGACCCGACGACGTGGATCTGTTTGGGATGGAAGTATCAAGAATGGCAGCGCACCTCGCTTTACGTGACAGGGACGGTCGCATTCGTCACACTGTCAATGCCAGCTTGGATTCCGATGACAGCACGCTGGGAGCGAGGACTTTGGAGCGGCGTTTGTTCGCAGGCCGGACTTGTGGGCCGGAACTAGGCGACATGGCTGAGAACCACGCGGCCTAACCGAGGCGCTGCTGCTGCCGTGGCGCCCGCCGCACGGCGTAATGGCGATCGGTGCCAGTGCCGTGAGTGCAACAGGTCTCGCGGCGTTCTTCCACTCAGCGAGCAGAGCGCGGATTTGGTGGAGGCGCTGTGGACGTGGATGAGTAGCCGGCATTCCGCTGCCCGTGAACCACACGTCAGAGAGTTGCGGTGAGCCCGTACCTCCCCAGCCACGAACCAAATCGGCTTCCCAGATCGCGAAGACTAGCGTGGTGTTTCCGGGCTTGGTAGGTTACATGTAACCTGCTTTCCGGAGAAATGCTGTGCCCAAGCCTGATCGGTCGAAGTCATCGCGGGACAAGGTACGGGCGCACCGCCAGCGCCTCCGGCGTCAAGGTCTGCGCCCGATCCAGATTTGGGTTCCTGACGTGCGATCCAGGTCGTTCAAGGCGCAGGCGCACCGGCAATCAGTGGCCGTCGCTGAGAGTGCCAACGCACAGGAAGATCAGGATTTCGTTGACTCGGTCTCCGAAATAGGCTCGGCGTGAAGCGCGGCGAAATATGGACGGTCGCGGGTGGCACCGGATACGCCGGCAAACCGCGTCCAGCCGTCGTCGTTCAGGATGATCATTTCGACGCTACGAGTTCGATGACAATCTGCGTTTTCACGACGGATATGACGGAAGCTCCGCTGTTTCGCATACTGATAGAGCCGAATGATCGAAACGGGTTGCGCGTGCACAGTAGCCTCATGGCGGACAAGATTACTTCCATTCCGAAGGCCAAGTTCGGCTCGCGGATCGGCCGACTCGATGACGACGACATGCTGCGACTGAACCAGGCCATGCTTGTGTTCCTTGGACTGGCCGGGTCTCCACGTTCCGGTCGGTGACCTCCCGCATCCTCATCCTCGATTTCGGCGCGCAGTACACGCAGCTCATCGCGCGCCGGGTACGGGAAGCTCGAGTGTACTCCGAGATCCACCCGCCCACGCGTGACCTGCAATGGATTCGCGACTGGGCGCCGGACGGGATCATCCTGAGCGGCGGGCCGAGCTCGGTCCACGGCGCGGACGCGCCGCTGATCGACAAGGCGCTGCTCGACATCGCGCCCGTGCTGGGGATCTGCTACGGGATGCAGCTCATCGCGCACGTCTCCGGTGGTGAGGTGAAGCGCGGCGGCAGGCGCGAGTACGGCCGCGCCGAGATGACGGTGACGGAAGCCGACACGCTGTTCAGCGGCTTCGACGAAGGCGAGCCCGTGACCGTCTGGATGAGCCACGGCGACCATGTGGAGCAGCCGCCGCCGGAATTCACTGTGATCGCCACGAGCCGGTCGAACCCGGTGACGGCGTTCCGGCACCGGAGCAAACCGATCTTTGGCGTGCAGTTCCATCCCGAGGTCGCGCATACGCCGCGCGGCACCGAGATCATCTCCAATTTCTTGTTCGAGGCGTGCAAAGCGGAGCCGACGTGGACCGCCGGCGCGTTCATCGAGAGCGAGATGGCGAGGATCCGGGAACAGGCAGGATCGGCGCGCGTGATCTGCGGTCTGTCGGGCGGGGTTGATTCGTCGGTCGCGGCCGCTCTGGTGCACCGCGCGATCGGCGACCAGCTCACGTGCATCTACGTGAATACCGGGCTGATGCGCCTGCACGAGACCGAGCAGGTCGAGCGCACATTCAGGCAGCACCTCGGCATCGAGCTGATCGTGATGGACGCCGAGCAGCGGTTTCTCGACGCGCTCGCGGGGATCGAGGAGCCCGAGGAGAAGCGCCGCCGCATCGGCCACACGTTCATCGACGTGTTCGAGGACGTCGCGGCGTCGATCGGCGACGCGGAGTTCCTGGTGCAGGGCACGCTGTATCCCGACGTGATCGAATCGGTATCGGCGAAGGGCGGACCGTCGGCGACCATCAAGACGCACCACAACGTCGGTGGGCTCAAGCCAGGGATGAAGTTCAAGCTGATCGAGCCGCTGCGCGAGCTGTTCAAGGACGAGGTGCGGAACGTCGGGCGCGAGCTGGGGCTGCCGGAGGAGATCGTTGGCCGGCACCCGTTCCCCGGGCCGGGGTTGGCCATCCGCATTCTCAGTGATGTCGATCGGGCGAAGCTCGACACTCTGCGCGAAGCCGACGCGATCTACCTGGAAGAGATCCGCTCAGCCGGCCTGTACGACGAGATCTGGCAGGCGTTCGCGGTGCTGCTCCCGGTGCGGAGCGTGGGAGTGATGGGCGACGAGCGGACCTACGACAACGTCGTGGGCTTGCGGGCGGTGACCAGCACGGACGGGATGACGGCGGACTGGTTTCCGTTTCCTCCCGAGGTGCTCGGGCGGATATCGAGCCGGATCATCAATGAAGTCCCGGGTGTGAACCGGGTCGTGTACGATGTGAGCTCCAAACCCCCGGCAACGATCGAGTGGGAATAGGGAAACCGGATATGCGAAAAGCCGGGAGACGCGGTCTCGGCTGTCTTGTTACCACACAAAAAAGAGCCGAGAGCAAATGCTCTCGGCTCTTCGTTGATGCTGGCGAACCCCTGCGAAGGATTTAAAAGATAACCGTGGACCGGTCGTCAACCATCACCAACACCCATAACCAGTATCCCAACGCTGCTGTCGCAGTTATCGCTAGACGTGCTTCTCCTCGAGCAACGCCATGAACTCGCCGGGCGTACTGATCTGGTTCAGCCGGTCGGGCACGTCCTGCTCCTTGCTGAACTGCGCGATCTTCCCGAGCACCGGCAGATACTGATTCGACACCTCGAGCGGCGGCGCGACGATCAGGAAGAAGAAGTTCACCGGCTTGTCGTCGATCGCCTTGAAGTCCAGCCCTTCGCGCTTTCTGCCGAACGCCACGCGCAGCTTGTTGACCACCAGCGAGCGGCAGTGGGGGATCGCGATCCCGCGGCCGATTCCGGTGGAGCCGAGGTTCTCGCGCCGCTTGAGCATCTTGAAGAGCATGCCTTCGGACTTCTCGTCCAGCTGCAGCAGCCCGATCAGCTCCTTGAGCACGTCGTCCTTCGTCGTGCCCTTGAGCTCGAGCTCGATAGCATCTTCTGAGAAAAAGTCGCGGAGTTCCATCGGGTTCCGGTGTCTGTCGCGTTAGCTGCTAGCTGCTCGCAGTCGGCTGTCTTTGCGCGCAACTTACCCGCGCCCCTCAACGCTGTCAAATGCTGTCGTTGCAAGCATTTGCCTGCGCAGTTAGCTTGCGTCGATGCGCTTCCCGTTTCCCATCCCGAGCGACGTTCCGCTCTATCTCGCGCCCATGGCCGGCGTGTCGGAGTCGCCATTTCGGCGTATCTGCCGACGCTTCGGCGCGGACGTGGTCGTGACGGAATTCCTGTCCGCCGAGGGGATCCGCCGGGAGAACGCGGCCACCATCGACAAGCTCAGGTTCGGCGCGGACGAGCGACCCATCGGCGTGCAGATCTTCGGCGGCGACCCCGTCGCGATGGGCGCTGCCGCTGCGCTGGTCA
The DNA here is from genome assembly GCA_024654005.1 of Gemmatimonadaceae bacterium. Taxonomy (GTDB): domain Bacteria; phylum Gemmatimonadota; class Gemmatimonadetes; order Gemmatimonadales; family Gemmatimonadaceae; genus JACDCY01. Next base: position 4,244 of record JANLGX010000358.1, read on the forward strand.
CCGACGTCTTCCAACCCGAGTTCATCGACATCAACTTCGGCTGCCCGGTGAAGAAGGTCGTCAAGCGCAACGGCGGGTCCGGCTGCCTCAAGGACATGTCGCTGGTGGAGAGCGTGATCCGCTCCGTCTCGGCGCACACGCACCTGCCGGTCACGGTGAAGATCCGGAGTGGATGGAACGAGGAGATGCGTGACCCGGTGGCGATCGCGCTCCGCTGCCAGGACGCGGGCGCGAAAGCGCTCGCGCTGCACCCGCGTACGCGCTCGCAGATGTACACGGGCTCCGCGCGCTGGGACGAGATAGCGGCGGTCGCGGCCGCGCTGGACATTCCCGTGCTCGGCAACGGCGACATCAAGACGGCGGAAGACGCCGTGCGGATGCAGCGGGAGACGGGCTGCGCGGGGGTGATGATCGCGCGCGGCTCGTTCGGGCAGCCGTGGATCTTCCGCGAGACGCGCGCGCTGCTCGAGGGCAGGCCCAAGCCGTCGGCCCCGCCGGTCGAGGAACGGTTCGCCATCGCGCTCGAGCACGCCCGCATGGCGGCGGAGTACGAGGCCGATCCGCGCGGGGCCGCGATCGAGTTTCGCAAGCACCTCGGCTGGTACGTCAAAGGACTGCCTGGCTCGGCGGATCTGCGGCGCAAGCTGCACGCGGTGGACTCGCTGCAGGAAGTCGAGGAAATCTTCGCCGCCTATCTGGCGGCCGATCACAGGCACGGGGAAGACAGCGCCGTGGCGCTGGACACGGCTGCGTGAGCTGACCGCGGCGCCGCGCCCGTGCCTGATTCGCTGATTACGGGCTATCTCGAGATCGTGCGCGCTACGACCGGCGCCGAAGAAGTAGTCTTTTGGCGCGGCAACCCGGAGTTCGAAGAGCTCGTCCCCGAATGGTGGTCCACCGCGCACGGCGGTGAGCCGGAGCATTTCGTCGAGCAGACGTGGCGCGCGCTGGTGCAGTGGGCCGTGCAGGAGAACCGGCCGCAGACCGTCGGGACCGAAGCCGTTCAGCTCGTAGCCGCACCTGTTGGCGGCGATGGCGGCGCGATCGGAGCGCTGAGCATCTCCTCCGAGGGCGGACTGCGCGCGGGACGCGAAGCGCTCAGGGCGTCCATCACCCGCTACGCCGCGCACGTCGGCGCGCTGTACGAGCTGATCCGCACGCGCGGGCAGTATCACCGGGCCACGCAGCAGTCGTCCGCGCTGCTGACCGCGGCGCAGCGATTCAGCATCAACCGCAGCATCGAGGCGCTCGGCGACTCGATCACCACGGCCGCGCTCGAGATGACCGCTGGCTACGGCGCCGCGCTCGCGCACTGGAACCACGAGAACGAGACCGGGGAGGTGGCGTACTCCTCGCCCGACGCGCGCGCGAGGCCGGGACTCCGGCTCGATTTCGGCGGTCAGGTCGCGCGCGCATGCTCGGCGGACATCCCGCTGGTGATGGAGGACGCGCGCAGGCTCGACGCCAAGGTCGTCCTGTTCGGCGAGGGGGAGAAGGCCGGCGGGCTGGGATCGCTCGCCATCGTCCCATTGCGCGGAGACGCGGGAGTGATCGGAGCAATTGTGATCGAGGGTCGCGCGCCCGGGGACATCAGGCAGGAGGACGCCAGGAACCTGCGACTGCTCGCGCTGCTCGCGGGCGCCGCGCTGCAGACCGTGTGGGAGATCGAAGAGATCACCCGCCGGTCGCGCACGGATCCCCTCACCGGGCTGTACAATCGCGGGCACTTCGAGGACCGCCTGCGGCAGATGCTCGCCGAAACAGGGCGGTTCGGCGGCGAGAGCTCGCTGGTGATGTTCGACATCGATCACTTCAAGGCAGTGAACGACACGCACGGCCACCCCGCCGGCGACGCGGTTCTTAAGGCCATCGCGCGGTTGCTGGAGGCGCGTGTGCGGAACGTGGATACGTGCGCGCGGTATGGCGGGGAAGAGCTCGCGCTGCTGCTGCCCCGGACCGAGCTGGACGGCGCCATGGAGCTGGCCAACCGGCTGCGCCTCGCGGTGATGGACAGCCCCGTGCCGTGGGGAGGGGGGTCGCTCGCGGTCACGGTATCGGGTGGTGTGGCCAGCTTCCCGCACTGCGCGCGGTCGCCCGAGACGCTGATCGCGGCCGCCGACGCCGCGCTGTACCGGGCCAAGGAAGGCGGCCGAAACAAGGTGGAAGCCGCAGCCCTACTGACGTATCCTGTAATGGTTTAGGCGGCTGATTTGTTGTATATCCTCAACCCGATTTTGGTTGACTTCGCGGGTTGGAGAGGGTATAATGAAAGAACGGGGGCGACCGGCTTCGACGGGGTTGGTGAAGCTAAGGCCGCGTGCCCAGG
>JANLGX010000364.1 GCA_024654005.1 Gemmatimonadaceae bacterium
TATGTAGTACGGCCGCACGCGCGCCTTCAGCAGCTCGTGCATCAGCTTCATCATCACCTTGGGATCGTCGTTCACGCCGCGCAGCAGCACGGTCTGACAACCCAACGACATGCCGGTCTTCGACAACCGGTCCAGCGCGGCTACCGCGGCCGGCGTCAGCTCGTCGGGATGATTGAAGTGCGTGTTCATGAAAATCGGATGGTACTTCTGCACCATCTCGCAGAACTCGGGCGTGATCCGCTCCGGCAGATGGCTCGTGATCCGGCTGCCGAGCCGGATGATCTCGATGTGCGGGATCGCGCGCAGCCGCTGGAAGATGTACTCCAGCCGCGCATCGCTCAGCATCATCGGGTCGCCGCCCGACATGATCACGTCGCGGATCTCGCTGTGCTCGGCGAGATACTGGAACGCGGACTCGTACTCCTTCAGCGAGATCTTCTCGGGATCGCCCACCTTCCGGCGCCGCGTGCAGAATCTGCAATAGCTCGCGCACACCGGGCTCACCAGGAACAGCGCGCGGTCGGGATACCGGTGCGTGATGTTCGGCACCGGCGAGTCGCCATCCTCGTCCAGTGAATCGATCACGCCGTCCACGACGTCCAGCTCCGCCACGGTCGGGATGTACTGCTGCCACATCGGATCGCCGACTTCCTTGATCGCATCCAGCGCCGCGGGCGTTAGCCGCATCTGGAAATTCTCAAAGGCCGGACGCAGCGCTTCCACGTCTATGTTCTCGGCACCGAACTTCTCGGCCAGCTTGTCCAGCGTGGCGATGCTCTGGTCCTTGAGGATCTGTTGCCACTCGCTCATCAGCGGTTTACTCCCGGGTGCTCTTGGGTGCTGCGTTGGACGCCGGCAGCCGCCGGCTGGAGACGCTTCGTGTAGATGATCCGGTCATCCGACCAGGCGTAGAAATCCGCCACCCGCCCGGCCTCGGTGTAACCACGCTTGGCGTAGAACCAGCGCGTCTTCTCGTAATCGTCGCGCGACGACGTCTCGGCGACGACCATCCGCGCATCCTTCGCGCGAAGACGCTGCTCGACCTCGGACAGCAACAGCGTGCCGGCGCCGGTCCCCGCGAGCGACGGGTCCACGGCGAGCCAGTACAGATCGAACGTGCCGTCGGTGTCGGGCGTCGGACCCCAGCAGGCGAAGCCGGCCAGCTCGTTCCGCGGAGTGAACACGCCGAGGAAGCTGTAGTCGGGCTCCGCGCCGGCCGCGGGCGCGGCGGCGGACATCGCTTCGTCGAACAGCTCGAGAGCCACGGCCATCTCCGGGTCGCTGAACGCGCCGGTCGCCGCGAGCAGCTCGGCGATCCGGCCGCGGTGCGCGGCGGCAACGGGGAAGACGCGCAGCCCGGAGGTCAACCGACTCCCGATAGCTCGAGCGCCCGATCCCAGCGGTCGGAGCGATCGATCCCGCGCCTGGCGAGGGCGACGTCGCAGATCAGGAGAATCAATTCGGGATAGCCGATCCCGGCGACCTTCGCCATCCGCGCGAGACCCGCGTCGGCCGAGATGTCGGCGTTGGCGTTGACCTCGAGCACCCACGGCCGGCCGCTCTCGTCGATCCGCAGGTCCACGCGGCCGTAGCCCGAGCCGCCGACGGCGGCCCACGCGGCGAGCGCAATCTGCTCGATCTCGGCGGCGAGGTCGTCCGGAAGATCGGCGGGACAGTTCGGCGCGGTGCCCAGGTCTTCGACGCTACCGGTCGCCCACTTGGAGCTGTAACTCACAATATTCCACTTGCCACGCGGCATCGCGCCGAAATCGATCTCCGAGATCGGCAGCACCCGGTCGCCGACGATGCCCACATTTATCTCGCGCCCCTGGACGAAGCGCTGAATCAGCACGGCGTCCCAGATCTGGTGCATGGCCGCGACGCGCGTCTTCAAGGCGCGCATACTGCGCACCACCGACCGCTGCTCGATGCCGAGCGACGCGTCCTCCGCCGCCGGCTTACAGATGGCGGGGAAGCCGACGCTCGCGACGTCGTCGCCCGGACGAGCGACGGTCCAGCGCGGGACCGGGATGCCGGCGCGATCGAGAATCGTGTTGACCAGGTTCTTGTCGAGGCAGAGCGCGAGCGTGTTGGCCGGCGCGCCCGTGAAGGGGACGCCGAGCAGGTGGAGCACGCCGATGGACGGCGCCTCGAGCTCCGCGATCCCGTCGATCCCCTCGCACAGGTTGAAGACGAGGTCCACGCGCGCGCGGCGGAGCCGCTCGACCCAGCGCGCCTCGCCGTCCACGGGGAAGCGCACGCAGTGATGCCCGGCGTCCTGGAGGATCGTCTCGATCTGCTCCACCGACTCGAGGATCTGCATGTCGGGTACGGGTGCGAGCGCCGACATCCCGTCGAACAGGATTCCGATCTTCATCTTGGCGGCGGTCAGGCGGTGACTAACTGAGGCCGACGCCGGAGCGTCAGGCCGTACCGCTCGGCGGCGGCTATAAGGCACGACTGGATGAGCTCGTCGTAGCCGATGCCGGCCGCGCGCGCGGCCTTGGGCAGACAGGAATTCTCCTCGGGGTTGGGCAGGATCCCGGGGAGCGGATTGATCTCGATGACGTTGGGGACGCCGGCCGAGTCGATGCGGACGTCTATGCGGGCCCAGTCGCGGCAGCCCGTGACGTTGTAGGCGTCGAGGGTGACGCGCTCGATCCAGCGCTGGAGCGGGAGGTCGATCCTGGCCGGGCACTCGAAGATCTCGAGCGGATTCTCGGGGACGTCCCAGATCCACTTGGCCTCGAAGCCGTAGATCGGGACGGCGCCCTCGGGGAGCGCGCCGAAGTTGATCGCGACCAGCGGCAGCACTCTCGCCTTGGCGCCGTTGCCGAGTATGCCGCAGGTGAACTCGGCGCCCGGGAGGAACTCCTCGGCTAGCACGGGCTGGGTGTACTCCTCGAGCAGCTCGGACGCGCGGACCATCAGGTCCGTGGGTGTTCGGCAGTAGTTCGCCTCGGTGATCCCCTTGGACGATCCCTCATGGACCGGCTTGACGAAGACGGGATAGCGGAGCCTGTCGAGCGCGCCCTTGATCTGGCCGACGGTGCGGATCACGGCGAAGCGCGGGGTCGGGACCTGGTTGAACGCCAGCGCTTCCTTCGCGCGCGCCTTGTCGAGGCAGAGCGTGAGGGTGAAGGGATCGGAGCCGGTGTAGGGGACGCCGAGGAATTCGCAGATCGCGGGGACGTGCGATTCGCGGTTCCGGCCGTTCAGCCCTTCGGCGACGTTGAAGACGATATCAGGGTGGGCGGCTCTCAGGTTTTCCGGAAAGTCGGCCGTGGCCTCGAGCCGGACGACGTCGCCGTAGGCGGAAAGCGCGGTCTCGACGGCGTCGATCGTCTCGGGGGAATCCCACTCGGCGAACTCGTCGATCGACGGGGAGGGCTCGCTCTCGGAGTGGCTGATGGCCGGAGACGACGAAGCCCCCGCGCCGCGGCGCGAAGTCTCGAATGCTGCTGGATCCGGTTTCTGGTTGAAAGCGAAACCGATTCTCGTCATCCTGGCCCGCGCTCTAAGGAAGAAAAACTTCAGCGCGGATTATAAAAGTCACCGGATAGCAATGCAACGAAAAATTTCGGTCGCGGAGAAAAATTTTCCGCCGGAAAAATTTTTCATAGGGAGAAAAATTTTCAGGGCGGAAAAAAAGTTTTTGGAGCCGGGGGAGAATGAGGCTCGCGGAGTCGCGCGGGAGGCAGCAGCGTCCAGGGAAGCTGACGGGGGATCCAAGTTTGGAGTGTGGCAGTAAGGAGCAGTGAGTAGGGAGTTACTCCGAACTCACACCTCCCCACTGCCACACTCCAAACTTGGATCCCTCGTCAGCTTCCCCGGAG
>JANLGX010000367.1 GCA_024654005.1 Gemmatimonadaceae bacterium
TCTGGCGGCGGCAGATCGCGCAGCTCGAGGAGCGACTGTGAGCAGCGGGACCGGGGACGCCGTGCGCGCACTCAGCATCCGCGAGTACGTGCAGCGGAAGCAAAAGGGCGAGAAGATCGTCATGGTCACCGCCTACGACGCGCTGTTCGGCCGGCTCGTGGACGAGGCCGGCGTGGACGCGGTCCTCGTCGGCGATTCGCTCGGCAACGTGATCGCCGGACTGGACACCACGCTCCCGGTGACGCTCGACCAGATGATCTACCACGCGACCATGGTGCGGCGCGGCGTGAAGCGGGCGCTGCTGTTCGTGGACATGCCGTTCCTGACGTACCAGGCGAGCGTCGAGCAGGCCATCATGAGCTGCGGCCGCGTGCTGCAGCAGACGGGCGCGAGCGCGGTGAAGATGGAGGGCGCGGGCGAGGAGATGGCCGAGACGGTGCGGCGCGTGGTCGGCGCCGGCATACCGGTTGTCGGTCACATCGGCTTCACCCCGCAGTCGGTGCACACCCTCGGCGGCGCGCGCGTGCAGGGTCGCGACGCCGGGGACGCGTCGCGGATGATCGACGAAGCGCGGCGGCTCGAGGATGCCGGCGCGTTCTCCATCGTGCTCGAGCTGGTGCCCGCGGAGCTGGCGGCGCGCATCACCGCCGCGGTCGCCGTCCCGACGATCGGCATCGGCGCGGGCGCGGGGTGCGACGGCCAGGTGCTCGTGCTGCCCGACCTGCTCGGCCTCAACGACCGGTTCGCCCCGAAGTTCCTCAAGCGGTACGCCGAAATGGCGTCGGACGTGCGCGGCGCCGTGGAGCGGTTCGCGAGCGACGTGCGCGGCGGCAAGTATCCCGGCTCAGAGCACAGCTTCTGACATGAACGTCGTGCCGACGATCGCCGACGTTCGCGCGGCGGTCGCGGGGGCGCGCGCCCGCGGCGAGACCATCTCGTTCGTTCCCACGATGGGAGCGCTGCACGAGGGCCATCTGAGCCTGGTGGATGCCGCCCGCCGCGTCGGCGGCTACGTGGTGATGAGCATCTTCGTCAACCCGCTGCAGTTCGGACCGAACGAAGATCTCGCCCGCTACCCGCGCGATCTCGAGAGCGACACCCGGCGCGCGAGCGAGCGCGGCACGTCGCTGGTGTTCGCGCCGTCGGTGGACGAGATCTACCGGCGCGAGCGCACGATCGAGGTCCGCGCGATCCGGCTCGGCGAGGAGTGGGAGGGCGCGTCGCGCCCCGGGCACTTCACCGGCGTGCTCACCGTGGTCGCGAAGCTGTTCAACATCGTGCAGCCGGACTTCGCCGTGTTCGGGCAGAAGGACCTCCAGCAGGCGGCTCTGGTGCAGGCGATGGCGCGCGAGCTGGACTTACCCGTGGAGGTGATGGTCGAGCCCACGGTGCGCGACAGCGACGGACTCGCGCTGTCGAGCCGGAACCAGTTTCTCGGTCCGGCGGACCGGATGGCGGCGCTCGCGCTGCCGCGCGCGCTGATGAAGGTTCGCGCGGCGCACAAGTCCGGCGTGCGGGGCGGCGCCGAGCTGGAGCGCGTGGCCGAGGAGGTTCTCGCGGCGGAGCCGGGCATCGACCTCGACTATCTCGCGGTCGTGGACCGGCGCACATTCAAGCGGGTCAAGACGGGGGGCGCGCATGCCGCCGCGATCGCCGCCGTGCGCGTCGGCGGCACGCGGCTCATAGACAACGAGCTTCTGGAATCGTGAAAGACACTCTGACGGATTCTGATTCGTACTCCGCGCCGTACGTCGAGCTGCCGTCGTGGGCGCAGGTCGGACCGAAGCGGCGGGCGCACATCGCGCGCGTCACCGCGCTGCTGTCGGCGTGGGCTGCGGGCATGCGCCTCGACCCGGCCAAGGCGAACGAGTGGATAGACGCGGGCCGGCTGCACGACGCGCTGCGGGAAGCGCCGGAGGCGGAGCTGCGCCGGCTCACCGGCGACAAGAGCTCGCCTGTGGGGCTGCTGCACGGGCCCGCGGCCGCGGCTCGGCTCGCGCAGGAAGGGGAGAAGCGGTCGAGCCTGCTGGACGCCATTCGCTACCACACCGTCGGCTCGCCCAAGTGGGACTCGACCGGGAAGGCGCTGTACATGGCCGACTACCTCGAGCCCGGCCGCAAGTTTCTGCACGAGGACCGCGAGTTCCTCGCCAGCCAGGTGCCGCACGCTTTCGAGGGCGTGTTCCGCCAGGTGGTGCGCTTCCGGCTGGAGTGGTCGATCCGTGAGGGGAATTACATCTATCCGGAGACCGTCGCGCTCTGGAATGAGCTGAGATGAAGCGGCTGTTGGCTATTGGCTATTGGCTGTTGGCTGAGCGGTGACGGATCCCGGACAATTCGAGGAGATCGAAGCGCCGAGGCCGCGCCGGAAGATCGGGCGGTGGCTGCTGCTCGTGCTGGTCGCGGTTGGCGGTTGGCTGGCGTGGCAAGAGTATCGCGGGTCGAGCGAAGTTCAGGCGGCCGGCGCGCCGGGAAGCTTCGACGACGAGGCGTACAACGTCGTGGCGCCGGACGGCGTGCGCATCAAGGTCGAAGTGCAGAACGCCACGGCCACGCGCGGGCTCGCCCGGCAGGCGACGCTCTATCTGCGGGATCGCGGGTTCGACGTCGTGTCGTTCGGCAACGCGAGCGAGCGCCGCGACTCCACCCTCGTGCTCGACCGATCGGGCCACGCCGACTGGGCCGCGCTCGTCGCTACCGCCATGAAGGCGAGAGCCGAGAGCCGCCCGGACACGTCACGCTACCTGGACGTGACGGTCCTGGTCGGCGGCGACTGGCGGCCGCCGGCGCTGCCGTTCTACCCGTAGCTGGCCGCACGCCGCGGCGATGTCCATCCCGCGACTTTTTCTGATTGCGGTTTGGATGCGCATTCCACGCAATGTGCGCGCGAAGATCGAGCTGTCGCGCGCGGACGTCGGCTTGAACTCGCTGGCGCCGCCCGGGTGCAGTGGGATCAGGTTCACGAACGCCTTGCACTCGAGCGCGAGCGCGCCGAGCTGGCGCGCGTGTTCGGGCGTGTCGTTCACGCCGCCGAGCATCACGTACTCGAACGTGACGCGCCGGTCGAATTTCCCGGCGGCTTCGATGACTTCGGCCAGGGGATACTTGGTGTTGATCGGCATGAGCGACTGCCGCAGCTCGTCGGTCGGCGCGTGAATCGAGAGCGCGAGCCGGAACTGCTCCGGGCGCTCGCTCAGCGCGACGATGCCGGGAAGCACGCCGACGGTGGAAACCGTGATGTGCCGCGCTCCGATCCCGATCCCGTCGGGCGCGTTCAGGATCGTGAGCGTCGCATCCACCGCCTTCCAGTTCATCATCGGCTCGCCCATCCCCATGAACACGATGTTGGTCGCGCGCAGCGGCGGGTCGAGCAGCGCCAGCTCGCGTACCTGGCCCGCGATCTCGAAGGTCTCGAGGTTGCGGAAGAAGCCCATCGCACCGGTCGCGCAGAACGAGCACTGGAGCGCGCACCCCGCCTGCGAGGAGATGCACAGCGTCAGCCGGTTGTCCTCGGGGATCGCGACGGTCTCGATCATCTCGCCGTCGGCGAGCCGGAAGAGGAACTTCTGCGTGCCGTCCGTGGAGAGTTGGCGCGTCGCGAGCTCGAGCCGCGGGATGTCGAATCGCGCGGCCAGCTGCTGCCGGAAGGCGAGGGGTATGTTCGTCATCGCCTCGAACCCCGGGAGCGGAGCCTGCCACAGGTGCCGCGCGACCTGGGACGCCCGGTAGGCCGGCTGCCCCATCTCGATGGCGAACTGGCGCAGGCGCTCGGCCGCGGCGTCCGGGGCAAGGTTGAGGAGATTTTCCTTCTGATTCATCTTTAAGTATTACCAATAAAGCGTTGTAGGCCTTAAATTTAACTCATCCTGATGACGTTCTCAGTCCGGTCGAATTGACCGCCCAGACCCCTCCGGCCCAGCCGGGCACCCGGAGCACCGCGCTTCGGTCGCACATGTGCGGCGGTTTCCGTGCCGTGGACGCCGGCACCCGCGTCCGCCTGGGCGGGTGGATCCACCGCAGCCGCGACCTCGGCGGGCTCCTCTTCCTGGATCTCCGCGACAGCTCGGGGCTGGTCCAGGTCTCTTTCGATCCGCGCTGGGCGTCTCCCGAAGCGATCGCCGCGGCCGCGAGCGCGGGCGTCGAGAGCGTCGTGCTCATCGAAGGCGACGTCGCGCTGCGCCCGCCGGAAGGACGCAATCCCGAGATGGCGACCGGAGAGGTGGAAGTCCGCGCGGCGACGATCAGCGTCGTTGGACCCGCGGAGACTCCCGCGATCCCGGTCTCGCTCGGCAAAGGCGAGAAGCTCGCGTCGGAGGAGCTGCGGCTGCGGTACCGGCATCTCGACCTGCGCCGGCCGGAGCTGCGCGACAACATGATTCTGCGCCACGAGCTGCAGCAGGCGACGCGCAGGTATCTCGACGAGCACGGCTTCCTCGAGATCGAGACGCCGATTCTCACGAAGCCGACTCCGGAAGGCGCGCGCGATTACCTGGTGCCGAGCCGGGTGCACAAGGGCGAGTTTTACGCGCTGCCGCAGTCGCCGCAGATCTACAAGCAGCTGCTGATGGTGTCGGGCTTCGACCGGTATTTCCAGATCGCACGCTGCTTCCGCGACGAGGACCTGCGCGCCGACCGGCAGCCGGAGTTCACGCAAATCGACATCGAGGCGTCGTTCATCGCGCCGGAAGACATTTACAAGCTGACGGAAGGGCTGATCGCGGCGCTGTTCCGGGTCGCCGGGTTGAAGGTGCCCGAGAGATTCGACCGGATGGCCTACGCGGACGCGCTGGAGAGCTACGGCACTGACCGTCCCGACCTCCGGTACGCGCTGAAGATCTTCGACGCGACGGAGATCGTGCGGGGCGCGGACTTCGGCATTACGCGATCCGCGATCGACGCGGGCGGCCGAGTGCGCGGGCTGCGCATTCCGGGCGGCGCGTCGTTCTCGCGCAAGCAGGTCGACGAGCTGGAGGCGATCGCAAAATCGGCGGGCGTCGCGGGGCTGCTGCGCACGAAGCGCGTGAGCGGAGCGCTCGACGGTCCGCTGGCCAAGCACCTGCCGGAGGGCGTCGCGGACAAGCTCGCGATCGAGGAAGGGAATCTGTGCCTGCTCGCGGCCGCGCCCGACGCGACCGCGAACCCCGCGCTCGACCGCGTGCGGCAGGAGGTCGCGAGCCGGCTCGGGCTCGGCAACGGCTCCAACGCGTTCGTGTGGGTCACGGACTTCCCGCTATTCACTCGCGACGCCGCGACGGGCGCGCTGGGCTCCGTGCACCATCCCTTCACCTCGCCACATCCCGACGATCTCGCGAAGGTGGAGAGCGATCCAGAGCACGTCCGCGCGCTCGCCTACGATCTCGTGCTCAACGGCACGGAGCTGGGCGGGGGGAGCATAAGAATCAGCGACCCGCGCATTCAGTCGCGCGTCTTCTCCGCGCTGGGAATCAGCGAGGCCGACGCGCAGACCCGCTTCGGCTTCCTGCTCGAAGCTCTCCGCTCCGGCGCGCCCCCGCACGGCGGCATCGCCTTCGGGTTCGATCGTATCGCCATGATGCTCGCGGGGGCCCAATCGCTAAGAGATGTCATTGCATTTCCGAAAACGACTGCGGCAAGAGCGTTATTCGAGGGTGCGCCATCTCCCGTCACGGACGCAGACTTGCAGGAACTCCACATCCGCAAGCAGTAACCAATCACTAATCACGAATCACCAATCACCGCAGTTAATGGCCGACGATTTCCAGACCCACAAGCTCTCCACCGAAGGCGCCGACATGCTGACGCTCGCGGGTGTCAACGACGAGAACCTGATCGAGCTGCAGAAGCAGAGCGGCGCGAAGGTCGCGCTGCGCGGAGACACGCTCACGGTGAGCGGCTCCAACGAGTCCGTCGAGCGCGCCACGCCGATCGCGCAGCGCATGATCGACGCGGCCAAGCAGCGCGTGCCGCTGACCGCCGACGACGTGTTGCGCATGACGTTGGAGGACGTGTCCGACACCGGCGGCGGGAACGGCTCCGGCCTGGACGACGGCGAGACGCGCATCGTGCTGCCGGGCATCCGCAAGATCATCCGCCCCAAGACGCGCGGGCAGAACGAGTACCTGCGGCTGATCATGGACAATGACATCGTGATCGGCATCGGCCCCGCCGGTACCGGCAAGACGTATCTCGCGGTGGCGGCGGCGGTCGACGCGCTGAGCAAGAAGCGCGTGCGGCGGATCGTGCTCGCGCGCCCCGCGGTCGAAGCCGGCGAATCCCTCGGCTTCCTCCCGGGCGACATGCAGGCGAAGGTCGATCCGTACCTGCGCCCGCTGTACGACGCGCTGGAGGACATGATGCCGCAGGAGCGCGTGGTGAAGGCGCTGGAGACGCGCACGATCGAGATCGCGCCGCTGGCGTACATGCGCGGCCGCACGCTGTCGGACGCGTTCGTGATCCTCGACGAGGCGCAGAACGCGACCAACGCGCAGATGAAGATGTTCCTCACCCGCCTCGGGGTTAACTCCAAGACGGTGATCACGGGCGACAAGACGCAGATCGACCTCCAGCGGCGCGAGGAGTCCGGGCTGCTCCAGGTCGAGCGAATCCTGCCCGGCATCGAGGGGATCGGCTTCCACTACCTCGACGACGCGGACGTGGTGCGGCACCGGCTGGTCCGCGAGATCATCAAGGCGTACGCCGACGACTCGGGCGGTTGACACGCCTCCGTCGCGGCTCGCGGTCGACGTCTCGCTCGGCGGCCAGCGCATCCCGCTGTCGGGCGACCGCGTGCGCGACCTGGTGCGCCGGACGCTGCTCGCCGAACGCGTGAAGGAAGCGATGATCTCCGTCGCGCTCCTGTCTCCTCGCGACATCGCGCGGCTGAACCGGGAGCATCTCTCGCGATCCGGTCCGACTGATGTCATCGCGTTTGCGTTGGGTGCCGCGCGTTCCGTCGTGGGCGACATTTACATCTGTCCGGATGTCGTGCGGAAAAATGCGGCCCATTATGGTGTCGGGATGCGCGAAGAGCTCGCGCGGGTCATCGTCCACGGGACGCTGCACGTTCTCGGTTACGATCATGAGCCCGGTGAGGACCGGGTGAGCTCCGATATGTGGCGCAAGCAGGAGAGGATTCTCGCCGATGTCCTCTAGCGTGGCGCCGGCGCGCCCGGCCGGCTTCGATCAGCTGCTCGCGGACTTCGACGCCGGGAAGTCGGCCGCGCTCGCGCGCGTCGTCAGCATCGTGGAGAACCACCGCCCGGGCTTCGACGAGATACTCGGCCGGCTGCACACCAAGCTCGGCCGCGCGCGGCGCATCGGGATCACGGGCCCGCCCGGAGCGGGGAAGAGCACGCTCGGCACGCTGCTCGTGCGCGAGCTGCGCAGCGCCGGACACCGCGTGGGAGTCGTCGCGGTGGATCCGACCTCGCCGTTCACGGGCGGCGCGCTGCTCGGCGACCGCGTGCGCATGGAGAGCGTGGCGCTCGATTCGGGCGTGTTCATCCGCTCGATGGCCACGCGCGGCTCGCTCGGCGGGCTCGCGGCCGCGACGCGCGAGGTCGCGGACGTGCTCGACGCGTTCGGCTTCGAGCGGATCATCGTGGAGACCGTGGGCGTCGGGCAATCGGAGCTGGACATCGCGCGCATCGCCGACAGCAGCGTCGTCGTGCTGGTACCCGAGTCGGGCGATTCGATCCAGACGCTCAAGGCCGGCCTGATGGAGATCGCCGACATCTTCGTGGTGAACAAGGCCGACCGTCCCGGCGCCGACCGGCTGCGCATGGACATCGAGCTGATGCTCGGCCTGCGCTCCGGCGCGACGATGAAGAACATGCCCGCGCACCACGGCGTGGACATGAAGGCCATCAACCCGGCCCGCGCCGCCCGCCAAGCGGCCAAGGCACAGCTGGCAAACGCGGCTGTTAGCCAACAGCCAATAACCAATAGCCAACAACAGTCTGCGTCCTGGACTCCGCCGGTGTTGAGCACCATTGCCACAAGGGCTGAAGGAGTAGGCGAGCTGCTCAGCGCCATCGACGCGCATTTTGCCTATCTTGAGGAGAGCGGCGGACTGCGCGACCGGCGCCGGCGCCGGCTGCGCGATCGCGTCGTGGACGTGGTCGAGCAGAGAGTGCGGAGCCGTCTGTGGACCGATTCCGCCACTCAACGGTGGCTCGACGGGCGGGTGGAAGAGATGGAGAGCGGATCGGCGACGCCGTTCACGGTAGCCGACGAATTGCTGGAGCAGAGCGCGGAGCTGATCGCACACCGGGACAAGAGGGCGAGCACATGACCGCCATCAAGGGACTCGACAAGCAGCTGAAGCCGGAGGACGAGCGCGACGCCGAGCTCGAGCGCCTGCGCGCGGAAGTCGCCGAGTGGCGGCGGAAGTACGAGGCCGCGGACAAGCGCGACATCGGCTTCGTCAACTCACAGAAGACCGTGGAGCCCGTGTACACCGCGCTCGACACCGAGGACATCGAGGCCGACGAGATCGGCTTGCCGGGCGTGTACCCGTTCACGCGCGGCATTCACGCGACAGGTTACCGCGGCAAGCTGTGGACGATGCGCCAGTTCGCCGGCTTCGGCACCGCGCGCGAGACCAACGCGCGGTACAAGTTCCTGCTCGCGCACGGCCAGACCGGTCTCTCCGTCGCGTTCGACTTCCCGACGCTGATGGGCTACGACTCGGATCACCCGAGATCGCTCGGCGAAGTCGGCAAGTGCGGTGTCGCGATTTCGAGTCTCGCCGACATGGAGACGCTATTCGACGGGATCCCGCTGGACGAAGTGTCGGTGTCCATGACCATCAACGGCCCGGCGGTGATCCTGTACTGCTTTTACATCGCCGCGGCGGAGAAGAAGGGGATCGACGCGAAGCAGCTCCGGGGGACGATCCAGAACGACATCCTCAAGGAGTACATGGCGCAGCACGCGTGGTGCTTTCCGATCGAGCCCGCGCTGCGCCTGATCGTGGATTGCTTCGAGTGGTCGGAGGAGCACGTGCCGCAGTGGAACACGATCTCCATCTCCGGCTACCACATCCGCGAGGCGGGCGCGACGGCCGCGCAGGAGCTGGCGTTCACGCTGGCCGACGGCTTCACGTACGTGGAGCGCGGGATCGCGCGCGGGCTGGACGTGGACGGCTTCAGCAAGCGGCTGTCGTTCTTCTGGGACATCCACAACGACTTCTTCGAGGAGATCGCCAAGCTCCGCGCCGCGCGGCGCATCTGGGCGCGGCACATGAAGGAGCGGTACGGCGCGAAGGATCCGCGGTCCTGGATGATGCGCTTCCACTCGCAGACCGCGGGGGTGACGCTGACCGCGCAGCAGCCGATGAACAACATCGTGCGCGTCGCGTACCAGGGGCTCGCCGCCGTGCTCGGCGGCACGCAGTCGCTGCACACCAATTCGATGGACGAGACGCTGGCGCTGCCGACCGAGGAAGCCGTGCAGGTCGCGCTGCGCACGCAGCAGGTGCTCGCGTTCGAGACCGGCGCGCCGAACGTGAGCGATCCGCTCGGCGGCTCGTACTACGTCGAGCGGCTCACGTCGGACCTGGAGGCCGAGGCCGAGCGCATCTTCGCCGACATCGAGCAGCAGGGCGGGGTGGTGGCCGCGCTGGAGAAGGGTTGGCTCCAGCGGAAGATCGCCGAGTCCGCCGCGCGCCAGCAGTGGGAGCTGGAGCAGCGCCGCAAGCTGGTGGTGGGCGTGAACGAGTTCGTGACTGACGAGCCCGAGCTGACGATCCCGCTACTGAAGATCGGGAAGGAAGCCGAGGCCGAGCAGCGGAAGTCGATGGCCGCGATGCGGGCGAAGCGCGATCAGCCGCTGGTGGATCGTCGCCTGAACGAGCTGCGCGAGGCCGCGCGCACGGACGCGAACCTGATGCCGCTGATTCTCGACTGCGCGCGCGCGTACTGCACGCTCTACGAGATCAGAGCGGCGTTGGAGGACGTGTTTGGGGCGTACCGGGAGCCGGTGTTCTTTTAGTCCACCGTCAGCACGTACTGCCCCGTCTCGCCCGCCTCGAGCGACGTCGCCGCGATGACGTACCGGCCCCGCGGCAAAGTCCCCGACAACCGCGCATCGGTATCGAAGTCGTTGAAGTCGTCGTTCTCGTACAGCAGTTCGCCGGTGTCCCAGTCATAGATCGCGAGATACGCGTCGAAGTCGAGCGACTCGAGGTCGATGATCAGGAAGTCCTGGTCATTGCGATGGTCGAAGAAGTACATGTCGGTGTACGCGCTCTGCACCCGGCAGTCGCCGCTTGACAGCGTGCCGCCAAGCGCCTCGCCCTGATAGACGTCGCGCACGTCGCAACCCATGAACGTCCGATAGCGGGGATCGGTGACGGAGTCGCCGCACGCCAGGAGCAGCGCCACGGGACCGGCCAGCAACGCTCCCCTGAGGGACCGCTGAATGTTCTTCATGTCGGCCGATACCCACGGTTACTGGTTCAGTTCCGTTGTTCCCAGTAAGTTGACGCCATGACCCGCCCAATCCGCATCCTCGTTGCCAAGCCGGGCCTCGACGGCCACGACCGCGGCGCCAAGGTCGTCGCCGCCGCTCTGCGCGACGCCGGCATGGAAGTCATCTACACGGGCCTGCACCAGACTCCGGAGATGATCGCCACCGCGGCCGTCCAGGAAGACGTGGACGTCGTGGGACTCTCGATCCTGAGCGGTGCGCACATGACGCTCTTCCCGCGCGTGGTCGAGCTGCTGCGCGAGCAGGGACGCGACGACATCCTGATCACGGGCGGCGGAATCCTCCCGAAGGAAGACATGGAAGCGCTTCAGGCGATGGGGATCGGCAAGCTGTTCGGCCCGGGGACGCACACCAGCGAGCTGATCGCCTACATAAAGGATTGGTTCACCCAGCGGCAGGAGCAGGAAGCGTAGTCTCAGCGACGCTCGTCCAACACGAAGCTCACCGGGTCGCCAACCCGGATCGTGCCGGTTCGAGCCACGGTTCCGTAGACGCCCGCGTTGTTCTCGTTCAGCCGGACGACTGTCTTCAACACCCGCGCGTCCTGTTTGGCCGTGTCCGGATCGAGGTTGATCATCATGCAACGCACGTCGCGCTCCGTCACCCTCACGGCCGGCCGCGGCTCGCTGTCGCCGAACACCAGCGTCCCGCCAACCCACCCGTCCTCGAGGAACGGCTCGCGGTCGCCAATGTCGAGCAGGATGTTCGCTCGGAAACGCCGGCGATCGAGGCTCCCGCCCGCCTCGCCGCCGATGCCGGCGATAGTCGCGAGGGTGATCACCGATACCGGGGCAGCATCGAAGATCCCGCTCCGGATGGCCATCAGCTCCACGCTGCTCCCGAAACGCTCGCTGACTTCGCGCTGAAGCTCCAGGCTGCGAAGCTCCTCCCGCGTTCCGGCTGGCGTACGCACGTGAGTCGGCAGGGGCTCGCCTGAGCTCTCGTCGAGACCGACGGGTTGGTACAGCACAAGCTCGGCGACGCGGCTCGCGGTCAGCCAGGGAAAGCCGCTGTCGTCGCCGAGGCGCCGGAAAGCGAAGCGCCGATCACCAGCAAGACCGTGCCATCCGAGAAATGCCGATTCCGTGGGGACGCCAGCCATCGACTTGACGGGATACCGCACGAGCTCGCGAACATGCCCCAGCTCTTTCAGCACACACCACGATACCTCACGCCGCGGCAGGCCGCCTGGCTGGCCGGCGACTTCAGCCTTGGTCCGGCGCATCGGCGGGGCGCGGGCGATATGAACCCCGGCCCCAGCGGGAGGGATCCTCACGGCCCGAAGTTCGCATGTTGCGAGGACGTGACTCCCACACACATCCCCCTCAAGCCCGGTCGAATCGCGCTGCTTGCCGTCCTGACCGGGCTCCTCGGCTGCGGGGAGGTGCCGTACCTCGCGCAGGCGATCTACAAGGCGCAGCGCATGGCCGAGATGGGCCCCTCGGTGGCGCTCGACCTCCCGGCCATCGAGCAGCGCGACACCCTGGTCGTAATCGCCCCGTACAACTCGACGTCGTACTTCCTGTACCGCGCCGAGCCGATGGGATACGAGTACGAGCTGCTGCAGAAGTTCGCGGAAGAGATGGACGTGAAGCTGCGGATGCTGGTAGTGACGGAGCGCGACAGCATGTTCAAGCTCCTGCGCGCCGGGAAGGGCGACATCGTCGCGGCGCGCCTCGTTGGCGCGCCGGAAGATTCGGGAGTGGTGGCGTACACCCGCCCGCTGTACGCCACCAACCCGGTACTGGTGCAGAGATCCGCCGGCCCGCCGGCGGTCGTCGTCGCGGACACTGCTCCGGCGCTTGGCGGCGCGGCGGAGCCCGCAACGCTTCCCCCAATCACGCCCGCGCGGGTGCGGCAGATCCAGCGCCCGTCGCAGCTCCAGGGCCAGCGCGTGGACGTCCCCGAGCAGTCGCCCTACACGCGCACGCTGATCGAGCTGGCCGACACGCTGACCGGCGACATTCACGTGGTCGAGGTCGATGCCTCCTCCGAAGCGCTGATCCGCGCGGTGTCGGAAGGCACCATCCGCTACACGGTCGCGCAGGGGAACATCGCCGACATATCTAGCGACCACTACACGAACATCGTGGTCCGCCCCGCCCTTGGCGAAGCCGCGCCTATCGCCTGGGCGGTGCGTCCAAACGCGCCGCAGCTGCACGCGCGGCTGAACCAGTGGCTGGCGAACGAGAAGAACGCCTCGCTGCTGCAGAGCCTGTACACGAAGTACTTCATTCACAGCGCCGGGTATCACCAACGAATGGACAGCCCGTTCCTCACCTCCGAGACCGGACGCCTCTCGGAGTACGATACGCTGTTCAAGGAAGGCGCGAAGAAGATCGGCTGGGACTGGCGGCTGCTGGCGTCGCAGGCGTACCAGGAATCCAAGTTCCAGCCGCGCGCCCGATCCTGGGCGGGCGCGTCCGGGCTGCTGCAGCTGATGCCTCGGACGGCCGCGGAGTTCAAGGTGCGCAACGCCACCGACCCCGAGGAGAACGTCGCCGGCGCCGTGCGCTTCCTCGGCTGGCTGACGAACTACTGGACGCAGCGGATCGAGGATCCTGACGAGAGGCTCAAGTTCATCCTGGCGTCGTACAACACGGGCTCCGGTCACGTGGAGGACGCGCAGCGGCTCGCCGAACAGGCCGGAGACGATCCCACGAAATGGGCGGACGTGTCGTACTGGCTGCTGCAGAAATCCAAGCGGGAGGTGTACACCAATCCCGTGGTGAAATACGGCTACTCGCGCGGCATCGAGCCCGTGAACTACGTCTCGATAATTCTCGAGCGGTTCCAGCAGTACCGGCAGGCGGGGAACGAGTAGCGGCGACCGGGACTGGCGCCGGCCTTCGCGCGCTCATTCATTTCGGGACGTTGTCGCGCCACTCTCACTCCCAGCCGACGGATCGATCGCTCTTGCCCGGTGACTCCCTGCACACGCTCGCCTCCGAGCTCGCCGACCTGCTGCGCGGCTCGAAGGACGAGCTGGTCTCCCGCTGGCTGGAGCGGATCAGCGCGAGGGTGTCGCTGGCCCCGAACAAGATCTTTCCGACCGACGAGGGAGGGAAGTGAGCGCGCGGCTCCGCGAGCTGAGCGCGGCCGTCCGCAAGCTCGAGGGTCAGATCGCGAAGGGCGGCGGCGCCGAGCGCACGTTGAAGGTGCACAAGCAAGGGAAACTCACCGCGCGCGAGCGGATCGAGGGGCTGCGGGACAAGGGCACGCGCTTTCTCGAGATCGGGATGCTGGTCGCGCACGACAAGTACGACGGCCAGGCGCCGGCGGCGGGCGTGGTGACGGGAATCGGCGCGGTGCACGGCCGGCTGTGCGTGATGGTCGCCAACGATCCGACGGTGAAAGCCGGCTCGTGGTGGCCCGAGACGATCCCGAAGATTCTCCGGGCGCAGGAGATCGCGATGCGGTGCCGCATCCCGATCATCTACCTGGTGGACTCCGCGGGCGTGAACCTGCCGTACCAGGGCGGCGTGTTTCCCGGCCAGTACGGCGCGGCGCGGATCTTCTACTACAACTCGATCATGCGCCGCTATCTGCGCGTGCCGCAGTTGGCGGCGGTCATGGGACAGTGCGTGGCCGGCGGAGCGTATCTGCCCGCGCTGTCCGACGTGATCCTGATGGTGAAAGGAACCTCTTTCATGGGACTCGCGGGCCCGAACCTGGTCAAGGGCGCGACGGGCGAGGTCGTCGATTCGGAAACGCTGGGCGGCGCCGTGATGCACACCGAGGTGAGCGGGGTAGCTCACTACGCCGTTGAGAGCGACGCGGAATGTCTCGAGCGGTTGCGGGAGCTGGTCGGGCAACTGCCCCCACAGTTCGATGTCGCGGTGACTGAAGGGTCGGGGTCCGGGGCGGACGCGTTGTATGACTTGCTGCCCTCCGATCATCGCATGTCGTACGATATGCACGCCCTGCTGCGTGCGATCGTCGACGACGCGGCGCTCACGGAGTTCCAGCCCGAGCTGGCCAAGGAGATGATCTGCGCGGACGCCCGTATCGGCGGCATTCCCGTCGGGATAATCGCGAACCTGCGCGAGCTGGTGAAGCGGCCGGGGGCGAAGCCGAGGATCGGCGGAATCATCTACACGGACAGCGCGGAGAAGACCGCGTTTTTCATAGAGCGGTGCGACAAGGAAAAGCTGCCGATCCTGTTCGTGCAGGACGTGTCGGGGTTCATGGTGGGGCCCGAGGCGGAGCAGAGCGGGATCATCCGCGCGGGCGCACGGTTCGTCGAAGCGATGGCCTGCGCGAGATCGCCGAAGATCGTGCTCACGATCAACCACGCGTCGGGCGCGGGCTATTACGCGATGGCGGGTCAGGGGTTCGATCCGGATTTCATCTTCACCTGGCCGACGGGGCGCATGGGCGTGATGGAGGGCGAGTCGGCGATCCAGGCGGTGCACGGCCGCGCGCTCGAGACGGCGAAGTCGAAAGGGAGCAAGCTTCCGCCCGAGGTCGAGAAGTCGGTGGACGAGATGCGCGAGGATTACGAGCACCAGCTCGACGCGAAGTACGCGGCGGCGCGCGGGTTCGTGGACGCGATCGTGCATCCGGAAGACACGCGCGAAGTGCTGGTGATGGCGTTGACGGCCGCTCTCCAGAACGCCGGTCCACACCTTGGAGCCTTCGTTCTGTGAAGCAGATCGTTCGCGTCGCGGCGGGGCAGGGGTTCTGGGGCGACGATCTGGACGCGCCGCGGAGGCAGGCGGAGGGTGGGGAGATCGACTACCTCATGCTCGACTACCTCGCCGAAGTCACCATGAGCATCCTGCAGAAGCAGAAGGAGCGCGATCCCGCGATGGGCTACGCGCGCGACTTCGTGGACGCGATCGAGAGCGTGCTCTCGGCGATCACGGAGCGCGGCGTGCGCGTCATCGCGAACGCGGGCGGGGTGAATCTGCCGGCGTGCGCCGCGGCGGTGCTCGAAATGGCGAAGGCGCGCGGCGCGGCGGGCAAGCTGAAGGTCGGCGTCGTCACTGGCGACGACCTCCTGCCGCGCATCGACGAGCTGATCTCCGCGGGGCACGAGCTGGCGAACATGGACACCGGCGAGCCGCTCAGCAAAGTGCGGGGCGACGTGATCGCCGCCAACGCGTACATCGGGTCGGAGCCGATCGTGGAAGCGCTGGCACGCGGCGCGAGCGTCGTCATCACCGGCCGCTCGACCGATACCGCGCTGACGATGGCGCCGCTGCGGCACGAGTTCGGCTGGGCCGCCGACGACTGGGACAAGCTCGCCGCCGGCATCGTCGCGGGGCACATCATCGAGTGCGGCGCGCAGTGCTCCGGCGGCAACTGCATGTATGACTGGCGCAACATTCCCGATCTCGCGAACGTCGGCTACCCGATCGCCGAGGCGGCGGCCGATGGGACGTTCACCATCACGAAGCACGCGGGCACGGGCGGGCGGGTGAGCGTTCCGACGGTCACGGAGCAGCTCGTGTACGAGATGGGCGATCCCACGTCGTACATCACTCCCGACGTCGTCGCCGACTTCACGACGATCCAGCTCGAGCAGGCCGGCGAGAACCGCGTGCGCGTGCACGGGATCAAGGGCCGTCCCCCGACGGACAAGCTCAAGGTATCGATCGCGTATCGCGCGGGCTTCAAGGCGGTCGGCACGCTGGTGTACGTCTGGCCCGACGCCGTCGACAAGGCGCGCGCGGCCGAGCGTATCCTGCGCGAGCGGCTCGACCGCCTGGGGCTGCGGTTCGACCACATCCTCGCGGAGCTGGTTGGGCATTCGTCCACGCACGGTCCTCTGGCGGGCGCGGCCGGCGACGTGCCGGAGGTGCAGCTCCGGTTCGGCGTGCGCGGGCCCGACAGGAAGGCAGTGGAGCGGTTCACCCGCGAGATCGCGCCGCTGGTGCTGAACGGGCCGCCGAGCGTCACGGGGTTCGCGGGCGGCCGGCCGAAGGTCGAGGAGATCGTGGCGTACTGGCCGGCGCTGATCGACAAGACGCAAGTTCGCACGCGGGTGGAGATCATCGCATGAAGCTGCGGCTCCTCGACGTCGCGCACGCGCGCTCGGGCGACAAGGGCGATACCGCCAACGTCGGCGTCATCGCGCTCGACCCCGCGTGGTACCCGCTGCTCGCGCGCGAATTGACGGCGGAGCGCGTGGCGCATCACTTTGAGGGAATGATAACCGGACCGGTGGAGCGATTCGAGCTGCCGAATCTCCGCGCGCTCAACTTCCTGCTGCACGGCGCGCTCGACGGCGGCGGCACGATCTCGCTCAAGACCGACGCGCAGGGCAAGGTGTTCTCGACCGCGCTGCTGCGCATGGTCCTCGACGTGCCCGACGCCGAGGCGAAGACGCTGAAGCTCCCGGGAGTGCGGGCATGAAGCGCGTGCTGTGCGAGGAAGGCGGCGGCGTCGCGAACATCATCCTCGCGCGCCCCGAAAAGAAGAACGCGCTGGACCGCGTCGCCGCGGACGAGCTCAGACTCTGCCTCGAGCACATCCGCGAGTCGCCGACGGTGCGCGTGGTTCTGATAACCGGGCAAGGCAACGACTTCTGCGCCGGCGCGGACCTGGAAGCGCTGTCCGCGATGCGCGACGCCACGCCCGAGCAGCACCGCGCGGACGCGCAGGCGCTGGGCGACGTCTTCGTGGCGATCCGGAATCTGCCGCAGCCGGTCGTCGCCGGAGTGCAGGGGCACGCGCTCGCCGGCGGGTGCGGGCTCGCGAACGCGTGCGACATCGCGCTCGCGCACGAGAACGCGCGCTTCGGTTACCCGGAGGTGCGGGTGGGGTTCGTGCCGGCGATGGTGATGACGATGCTCCGGCGGAGCGCGGGGCAGAAGCAGGCGTTCGAGCTGGTGGCGACCGGCCGGCTGATCGACGCGCACGAGGCCGCGCGGATCGGACTGATCACGCGCGTGATCGCGGCTGAGAGGTTCAAGGACGAGGTCGAGCAGTGCGCCGCCCAGCTGGCGGAGCTGCCGGCCGAAGCGGTGCGGCTGACCAAGCGGCTCTTCTATGAATCGGAAGGGAAGAGCTTCGCGGAGAGTCTCGCGGCCGGCGTCGCGGGGAACGCGGAGGCGCGCGCTACCGCCGCGTTCCGCGAGGGTGTGGCGCGGTTCTCCCGCAGGGGCGAAAAGCAGTAGGTGCCGCGGCTGCTGGCGATCCGCCTGTCGCTGGCGCTCACCGCCCTGGTCCTGTTCGCGCTGGGAATCCGGAGTGACTCCACCTACCTCCGGATGGCCGGAATCGTCCTCCTCGGCGCCGCCCTTATCCTTCGATTCGTGGGCGGGAGAACGCCCAGGCTCTGATTCCGGGGGCTGGCGGTTAGGCCCGGAATGGACCGATTCGACGCAGGGCGGTTCGTGGCTTATGGTTCGGGGTAGCCGCGCCCAGCCCACCCCCACCGGTTCGCCCCAGCTCGATGACAAGCGTTGCAGCAACTCGGACCCGCAGGACGAAACGGGGCGCGGGTCCCCGCACGGCGACCGACGTACTGCGCGACACGTTCGGCTACACCGAGTTCCGCGCCGGCCAGCTCGCCGCCGTCGATTCCGCGCTCGCGGGCCGCGACACGCTGGTGGTGCTCCCAACGGGCGGCGGGAAGTCGCTGGCGTATCAGGTCCCGGCGATGGTGCTCCCCGGGCTGACCGTCGTGGTCTCGCCGCTGATATCCCTGATGAAGGACCAGGTGGACGTCCTCACGCGGAAGGGCGTGGGCGCGGCGTTCCTCAACAGCACGCTGTCGCTGAACGATTCGCTCGACCGGCTCGCTCGCGCGACCACGGGCGACATCAAGCTGCTGTACGTCGCGCCCGAGCGGCTGGCGTCGGAGCGGCTCGTCGAGCGGCTGCGCTCGATCGGCGTGTCGCTGCTGGCGGTGGACGAAGCGCACTGCGTGAGCCAGTGGGGCCACGATTTCCGGCCCAGCTATCTGCGGCTGCGCGCGATGCGCGAGGGGCTGGGCTCGCCGCCGTGCATCGCGCTGACCGCGACGGCCACGCCGCACGTCCGCAGCGACATCATCACGCATCTGGGACTGGTCGACCCGGAAGTCGTCATCACCGGCTTCGACCGCACCAATCTGTCGTACGCGGTGCAATCCGTGCGGCGCGACAAGGAGAAGGACCAGGTGCTGGTGAGCGCGCTGCTCGCGAGCAGGGGCACGACCGTGGTGTACGCGCCCACGCGCAAGGCGGTGGACCGGATCACGGGCGTGCTGACCCGCGCGGACATCGGCGCGGCGGCGTATCACGCCGGGCTCGCGGGCGACCGCCGGCGCAAGGTGCAGGACGATTTCATGAGCGGCAGGGTGCGGGTGATCGTCGCCACCAACGCGTTCGGAATGGGGATCGACAAGCCGGACGTGCGGCTCGTGATCCACTACGCGATGCCGGGCACGCTCGAGGCGTACTACCAGGAAGCGGGGCGCGCGGGGCGCGACGGCGACCACTCCGACGTGCTGCTGCTGCACGCCTACCAGGACCGGTTCACGCACGAGTTCTTCATCAAGACGGCGCACCCCGAGCGGCGGACCATCGAGCGCGTGTTCGGGGCGCTGCTGCGCGCCACCACCGGGAAGGGGATCGCGGCGAACGACCCCGACGCGCTCGACGCGCTCGCCGCGCTGGCCGGCACGGGGATCGGCGCGCGCGACGTCGAGGCGGCCCTGCGGGTGCTCACGTCCGCCGACGCGGTCGAGACCGTCGGCGCGTCGTCATCGCTCGTCACAGTGCGGCTGCTCGCGACGCACGCCCGCATAAAAAAGGAGCTGAGTGAGGGGGCGGAGCTGGAGATCGGGCTGCTGCGCGCGCTGTGGACTGTGGCGCGGGACAACCTCTACGCCGGCGCGACGATAGACCTGAACGGACTTCCGCCCGGCTTCGGCGGCTCGGCGGGCGCGACGCCGATCCTCGAGACGCTGGCGGCGCGGCAGTTCGTCGCGTGGGAGCGGAGCGGCGGCGGGCTGGCGCTCACGGGCGCGCGCAGCGTGCGGGATCTCGAAGTTGACTGGGATGCGCTCGACACCCGCCGCCGGGCGGAGATGGCGAAGCTGGACACGATGCAGAAATACGCGCAGACGAGGTACTGCAGGCGGACCTTCGTACTGCGGTATTTCGGGGACAAATCCGCGGCGCGGATGCGGAATTGTAGAAGTTGCGATAACTGCTTGTAACACAAGCATCGCCGCAACTTCTGATTGCATCGGAGCATGGCTCGTCCAGCACACCGTGAATAGACTTGTCCCCAATGGATGACGCTCTTTATTTCGGCGAACAGCACTTGGCCGTTCGCAACATGGTGCGCGACTTCGCCCGCGAGGAGATCGCGCCGACCGCGGCAAAGTACGACGAATCCGGCGAGTTCCCCTGGGACAACGTCCGCAAGATGGTCGACCTCGGCCTCCTCGGCATTCCGTGGCCCGAGGAGCTGGGTGGTTCCGGCCTGGACCTGCTCGCGTACGTCAGCGTGATCCACGAGATGGCCAAAGTGGACGCGTCGCACGCGATCACGATCTCGGCGCACACCACTCTCGGCACCTCGCCGATCTTTCACTTCGGCAGCGACGCGCAGCGCGAGCGGTACGTTCCGCTGCTGGCCGGTGGAAAAATTCTCGCGGGATTCGGGCTGACGGAGCCGAGCGCGGGGAGCGACGCGGGCGGAACGAAGACGACGGCCGTGAAGAAGGACGGACGCTACGTGCTCAACGGGTCGAAGGTGTTCATCACTCACGGCGGCGTGGGCGAGGTGTTCGTCGTGACGGCGGTGACGACCCCGGGCATCGGCACCAAGGGGATCAGCTCCTTCATCATCACCAAAGAAACGTGCGACCGCGCGAAGGCGGACGCGGCCGGCTTCGGCCACGACGAATCGGTGCCGAACACGCCGGGCTTTACGTCCGGCAAGAAGGAGGACAAGCTCGGCTGGCGCGCGTCGGACACGCGGTCGCTCAACTTCGAGGACGCCGAAGTGCCGGAAGAGAACCTGCTCGGCGAAGAGGGGCAGGGCTTTCTCAACTTCATGCAGACGCTCGACGCCGGCCGGATCGGGATGGCGGCGCTGGCGCTCGGCATCGCCGAGGGCGCGTACGAGGAGGCGTTGCGCTACGCGTCGGAGCGGCGGCAGTTCGGGCAGGCGATATCCAACTTTCAGGGCGTCAGCTTCCCGCTGGCCGACATGGCGACGGAGATCGAGGCGGGCAAGCACCTCGTGTATCACGCGGCCTGGCTGGCCGAGCACAAGAAGCCGTTCACCAAGCAGGCCGCGATCGCCAAGCTGTTCTGTTCGGAGCTGGCGATGAGAACTACCATAAAAGCGGTCCAGATCCACGGCGGCTACGGGTACACGAAGGACTATCCGGTGGAGCGGATGATGCGGGACGCGAAAATCTGCGAGATCGGAGAGGGGACTTCGGAAGTGCAACGCATGGTTATAGCGCGGCAGATTCTGCGGGAGATGAGGGACTGATGGGAAGGAACTACGCAGCGTTTTTCCCATGAGTTACCAGGATCTCGCCAAGGCGCTCCGAATGCCGCTCGGCTTTCTGCTGGGCGCGCTGTACCTCGCGTTCGCGCATCCGGAGCCCTTGCCCCTCGCCGTGGGTGGATCTATCGCCCTGGTCGGAGTGCTGGCCCGCGGCTGGGCGTCCGGTCACATCCGCAAGAACGAGCAGCTCGCGATCAGCGGACCGTACGCGTACACGAGAAACCCGCTGTATTTCGGGAGCTTTCTCATCGCGGCCGGGTTCGCGATCGCAGCGCATTGGTCGCTGCTGTTGCTGGTCATCGCCTTCTTCGTGCTGGTGTATGCGCCGAAGATCGAGGCCGAGCGGGTGAACATCCTGGGGCGGTTTCCGACGGAATATCCCAACTACGCGGACAACGTCCCGGCCTTTTTCCCGCGGCGCACCGCCTGGACGGGTGAGAGCGGTGTGGACGACCGGTTCAGCTTCGCCCTGTACATGAAGCATGGGGAATGGAAGGCTGGACTCGTCTTCGTGATCGCGATGATCTGGCTCGCGCTGAGGGCCTCCCAGGGCTCATAAACCGGTTTTATGGAGGCCGCTAAGTCGTTGTCGCTATTGACCGAACGATCGCCCCAGCGCTAAGTTTCCCCGCGTACATCCAGTATTTTTCAGGCCGGCAGATTTGTGCGACTCGCGGATCAGCCGGCTCGCGGGACGAGCAGCCGATGCACGTTCGATTGCTCCCATCCCGCAGCCCGTCGCCTGCGTGCCGCCCCGAAGGGGGCGATCGCGCGGGAGCCCGGGGTCCGGCAAGCCGCTCCACGAGCGGTCCAGCCGGCGGGTATTCCGCGGACGATCACACGCGAAGCGGCAGGGTCCCAAGGCGAAGGCCGGCGGTTGCCGGTGTCGCACAACAGTCAACACGGGCCTTGGCCCGCGCGGGCGTCGAGTCGCCGCCGGCGGACCCAAGGCTTATATGAAAAGAGAAATCCTCATAAACGCGGCGCAGCGCGAGACGCGCGTCGCGATCATCGAAGACGACCAGCTCGTCGAGCTGCTCGTGGACAGGCCCGAGACGCGCCGGATGGTCGGCGACATTTACTTCGGGAAAGTCGAAGCGGTCCTCCCCGGCATCCAGGCCGCGTTCGTCAACATCGGCACCGAGAAGAGCGCGTTCCTGCACGCCTCGGACGTCGCCGACGAGGAAGTCGAGGACGACGAGGATGATCCCGGCAACGCCGACGTCCCGGAGCCCGAGACCGAGGCCGAATCCGAGAAGCCGGAGAAGGGTGCGAGGGGCTCGAGCGGCTCCAATGGCAAACGCAACGGCTCGAAGGGCGAGCCGCAGATCCAGGACCTGCTCAAGCGCGGCCAGGAAATCCTCGTGCAGGTCTCCAAGGAGCCGATCTCGACCAAGGGCCCGCGCGTCACTGCGCAGATCTCCCTCGCTGGGCGGTTCCTCGTGTACATCCCCGGCGCGTCGAAGGTTGGCGTCAGCCGGAAGATCGGGCTCGGCCCCGAGCGTCAGCGGCTGCGCGAGATGGTCGCGGCGGCGCTCCCCGAGAAATCGGGCGGCGTGATCGTGCGCACCGTCGGCGAGGACGTTACCGCCGAGATGCTGCAGCGCGAGCTGCGGTCGCTCATGGCGCAGTGGAAGAAGATCAAGCGGAAGACGCACTTCACGCGCGCGCCGGCGCTGATCCATCGGGAGACGGGGCTGACGCGCGGGCTGGTGCGGGACGTGTTCAGCGCCAAGGTGGACAGCCTCACGGTCGATTCGCGGCAGGTGTACAACGAGATCGTCGAGTACCTGAAGGGGATGTCGCCGGAGCTGGTCGAGCGCGTGAAGCTGTACGAGGACAAGGTGCCGCTGTTCGATCAGATGAAGATCGAGGCGGAGATCCGGAACCTGTTCAAGCGGCGGTGCGAGCTGAAGTCGGGCGGCTACATCATCATCGAGCCGACCGAGGCGCTGGTCTCGATCGACGTGAATTCGGGGCGCTACACCGGGAAGAAGGACCCGGAGAAGACGATCCTGAAGACGAATACCGAGGCCGCGCGCGAGATCGCGCGGCAGATCCGGCTGCGGGACGTGGGCGGGATCATCGTGTGCGACTTCATCGACATGGAGACGAAGTCGAACCGCGAGCGGGTGCTGCAGGAGCTGCGGCAGCAGCTGGCGCGCGATCGCGCGCGGACCAAGGCGTTCGCCGTGAGCGATCTGGGACTGATCGAGATGACGCGCCAGCGCGTGCGGCAATCACACTATCAGAGCATGACCGAGGCGTGCCCGACGTGCGACGGCACCGGGCGCGTGTTCACGCCCGAGACCATCGTGCGGCGGATGGAGCGGTCGGTGAAGCGGATGGTGCTGGAAGGGAAGCGCGAGAACGTGGTGGTGAAGCTGCACCCCGACGTCGCGCTGTACGTGCTGAAGGAAGAGAAGGACCTGCTGAAGAAGATGGAGAAGAGCGCGCGATTCGCCCTCGAGCTGCGGGACGATCCGCTGCTCAAGCCGGACGAATTCAAGATCGTGATGAAGGCGCAGGGGCGGGACGTGACGGAGCTGTACGCGCTGGCGTAGAGCTGCAGTGACTAGTGACTAGTGACTAGTGACTAGTGACTAGTGACTAGTGACTAGTGACTAGTGCCCCCCAGGTTGCTAGCACGGTGCCGTTTGGCCAGCTTTGGCGCTCTCCAACCTTGATCGGGTCAGATGCGTCTTCTCAGGAAAGCGGCCGTCGTATTCGCCTGCGTGGCGGTACCGGCGTCCCAAGCCGACTCGCAGGCATTCAGCGATTCCGTGACGGTCATCCGGGCCGCCCGCATGCTCGACGTCAGCACCGGCAACATGGTCCAGAACGCGGTCATCACGGTCACCGGCGACCGGATCACCTCGGTCACCGGCTCGACGGTTCCAGCCGGCGCCAGGGTGATCGACCTCGGCAACGTGACCTTGCTGCCCGGGCTGATCGACGCCCACACGCACGTGACG
Source organism: Gemmatimonadaceae bacterium (assembly GCA_024654005.1). Classification (GTDB taxonomy): domain Bacteria; phylum Gemmatimonadota; class Gemmatimonadetes; order Gemmatimonadales; family Gemmatimonadaceae; genus JACDCY01. The sequence continues at coordinate 23,910 of JANLGX010000367.1, forward strand.
AGCAACCTCGAGGCGGGCTCGTACGTGCGACCCGCCCGCGAGACCGACGCCGACGTCACCGTGCGCGGCGTCAGGAACCTGCGGCTGATGCTTCAGTCCGGCTTCACCACGGTGCGAGACGTCGGATCCACCGGCTTCGCCGACGTCGCGCTCATGCGGGCGTCCGATGCCGGGTGGATCGACGCGCCGCGCATCATTCCCGCCGGGCACTCGCTCGGGATAACCGGCGGGCACTGCGATCATACCGGATGGAAGCCGGGCGTGCTGGAGGGCTCGACGGTGACGGGCATCGCCGACGGTCCCGACGAGGCCGTGGAAGCCGTGCGGCAGCAGCTCAAGTACGGCGCCAAGGTCATCAAGATCTGCGCGACAGCCGGAGTGCTGTCCTTCGAGGAGAGCGTTGGAGCGCAGCAGTTCTCCGACGAGGAGATGCGGGCGATCGTCGAGGAGGCCGCGCGCCACGGAGTGAAGGTCGCGGCCCACGCGCACGGCACGCAGGGGATCATCGCCGCGGTGCGCGCCGGCGTCGCGTCGATCGAGCACGGCTCGATGCTCGACGACGAGGCGATCAGCTTGATGAGGCAGCGCGGCACCTACCTGGTGCCGACGACCTACCTGGCGGACTCGATCGACCTGCGAATTCTTCCGCCGCTGCTGCGGTCGAAAGCCGAATCGATCCTGCCGATCGCGCGCGCGAACGTGACCCGCGCGATCAGGGCGGGAGTCAAGATCGCCTTCGGCACGGACGCCGCCGTCATCCCGCACGAGCACGCCATCCGCGAGTTCAAGACTCTCGTGGACCGCGGGATGACCCCGCTCGGCGCCATCCAGGCAGGGACAATCAACGCGGCCGATCTGCTCGGCACGGCCGATCGTGGCCGGCTGGCGCCGGGGCTGCTGGCCGACATCGTCGCGGTGCCGGGGAATCCGCTGAGCGACATTCGCGCGCTGGAGCGGGCGACGTTCGTGATGAAGGGAGGGCGGGTTTACAAGCAGTAGCGGAGGGCAGAACAGGTTAGGGTAAGCGGTTGTACGTCCTACGGTTCCCGGTATTAACAACCGGCCGAAGGGCGAAGGCTGACCGTTGACGGTTAGCACCATCAACCATTCACCGACAGCCAGTCAGTCAGCCGGAAGCCTTCGACCTACGACCGCCCACCCGAACCCGTTGTGCAAAACCCAAAACCTGGCTATTCTTAAAGGCTACACGATTTCCTAACCGCAACTGGCCTCATGTCTTACGCAATCATCCGCACCGGCGGCAAGCAGTTCCGTGCCGAGCCGGGCAAGAGCATTCGCATCCCGACCGTCGAAGGCGAGCCGGGAAGCAAGATAAAGTTCGACGACGTGATCCTCGGCGCCGACGGCGACACCGTCAAGCTCGGTACGCCCGCCCTCAAGGGCGCGGCCGTCACGGGTGAGATCGTCAAGCACGGACGCGCCGACAAGATCGTCGTCTTCAAGTTCAAGCGCCGGAAGAACTACGCGCGCAAGCAGGGACACAGGCAGGGCTTCACCGAAGTCCGCATCAACGACATCAAACTCGGCTGATCGAGCGATCATATGGCACATAAAAAGGGCGTAGGCTCGTCCCGCAACGGGCGCGACAGCAATCCGCAGTACCGCGGGATCAAGAAGTTCGGCGGCGAGCGCGTCATCGCGGGGAACATCATCGTGCGTCAGTGCGGCACGAAGTGGCACCCGGGACGCAACGTCGGACTCGGCACCGACTTCACGATCTACTCGCTGATCGACGG
>JANLGX010000374.1 GCA_024654005.1 Gemmatimonadaceae bacterium
CGACAGCATCTCGATCTTCCACCCGCGCCCCTCGGCGAAGCGCGTGTACATGCGGAAGAGATCGCCGGCGAAGATCGCGGCCTCGTCACCGCCGGTGCCCGCGCGGATCTCGACGATCGCGGGCCGGTCGTCGAGCGGATCGCGCGGGATGAGCACGGGCTTGAGCTTGCGCTCGAGATCTTCCAGCTGCTCCTCGAGCTTGCGCACTTCCGCGCGCGCCTCGGCGGCCATCTCGGGGTCGTCAACGGAAACGAGCTCGCGCGCCTGCTCGAGCTCGTTCGTAAGCTTGTCGATTCGACTGCCCAGCTCGACTACGGCGCCGAGCCGCTGGTGTTCCCTGCCGAGTGAAGCGAACCGCTGCGGGTCCCTGGTCGTCTTTGGATCGGACAGCTCCCGTTCGACCTCGGCCGCGCGCTGTAGCGCTTCCGCGAGCCGATCGCGGAGACTCAGGCTTCCTTCTTCCGGTACTTCTGGCGGAAGCGCTCGACGCGGCCTGCGGTGTCGATGAGCTTCTGCTTGCCGGTGAAGAACGGATGGCACTGCGCGCAGATGTCGGTGTGGATCTCCGCCTGCGTGGAGCGAGTCTCGAACGTATTCCCGCACGCGCACTTCACGTGAGCGGTGGCGTAAACGGGATGGATGTCGGCCTTCATGTGAACCTCTTCAGCGGAGGCCGCGGTCGTGGACTCGCGGCCAGCCCGGTACGGTGATGTTTCTGGGACAGCTTATAAATATAAGCCAAATCCTTGCCCCAAAACAAGTTGCCTGGGAGGTCGCCGGTTTGGAAATGACTGCGTGGGCTCCTTGATGCCCCTTGGATGGCTGGAGGTGATCGCGCCCGCGAAACGGCGGACGCCAGCTCGACATCGCCTCGTCGGAGTATAGAGGTGATATTTTGCTGTTGGTGTACTTCCAAATCCTGAGCGAGATCACGCAAGTTGAAACCATCGCGCGCGGGAACTCTATTCGTGAGATCAAGCGGCTTCGCCGCGTTTACGGTCGCGCGAGGTGGCGCAAACTAAAAGGAATTGCGCGGGTAGAACTCGAAGACGGTACCCGCCAGCTAGCCGAGATTCACTGGTACGAAGCAAGCGGCGTAGGCCGCCGCGAGCTCAAAATAAAGCGCCTATTATGAAAAAAACGAATTCGAAAAAAACCGCCGAACTGGTGCTTTGCCTCCACAACGCTGGTTATGAGGCCTCGCTCGAAGTCCGCAAGATTTACGAGAGGGTCTCCGATGCGGACGCCCAATCCCACAAGCAGATCCGCGTTATCGATGAGTCAGGAGAGGACTACCTGTATCCAGCCTCCTTCTTCAAGCCGATATCCTTGCCGCCGCGGCTGCGGAAGGCGGTCCTCGCCGCCGTGTAACGAGTCTTCGACCTCGAGGGTAAACCTCCAGGGTCAGAGCCGGCCTGGCGGCGGGGCAAGGAAACGCGAGCAAGGTCAGTTATCGTCCCGGCCAGAATCCAACCGCCCTGCCCCGCCGCGGCCGCGCGGCCGTGACAACCGATCTATTCCGTCGCCGACCGCGGTATCCCAAGCGCTCCGCTCGTCGAGCTCTTCCCTCCACGCTTCCGGACTGGCCTTGAGACGGCCGTAGGCTTCTCTCGCTCAGGGTCTTCACGCTGATCGAGAGTCTATCGAAGAAATCGCTACGGCCAGGGTAGCCCGATCGGCGCCGGCCGCGGCCGCTTGGCCGGATCGTCCCGGCCATCGAAATACCGCTCGATGTCGCGCCGGATAGCCGCCCGGTGGCCCTGGTCCGCGGCTGAGAGCCCCTCGGACAGGTTGGCCCGCCGAGCCAGCAAGGCCAAATGGTGCTCGACGGTCGCCCGAACGCCCGCGGTTGCCGCAGAGTTGCCCGCCAGATCGAGCAGTCCATCCACCGTCGCCCGCTGCGCCACGCGACGCAGCTCCGGACCCTGCTCTTCTCCGGCAACGTCCGAGGTGGATGTTCCCCATGTCGTTTCGATGAGAGCAGTGATCACTTCGTCGAGCGATAGGTTGGACGCGTCGCGCGCGTGGAACGATACGAGCCGCGCGGCACGCTGCGGATGCAGCAGCCCGTTCACGATCTCCTGCGCGAGGCTGTGCGCGGCGGCAATCGGATCGAACGCTGTGCCCGCCGGAGTCGGAATGAGCGTCAGGTCGGAGTCGTAGCCGGCAGGCACCGGCGGGATCATGGCCGCGATCCTTCCGGGAATGCGCAGCTCGCGCGGAGTCAGCGCCGAGAGAACAAGCCGCAGCGCCGCGCGCTGCTCGGCGGCCGGAAGGATCCGCGTCGGCTCCGTCTGCTCGCCGCGCAGCGCGTAGCCGAACTCCATCCCGCCGACGTACTTCGTCGCGCCTACAAGAGCGTACCGGTGATGCAGGTACACGTGCGCGAACCGCCGATTCAACACAGCGAGCGGCTCACCGGGCTGGGCGGCGCGCTCGTCGAAGCGGTCCATCAACACCCGCCGCACGGCCATCGTCCGCCGCAGCGCCGTCAACATGTCGCTGCCTTCGATCCACTGACTCGCGCTCGGGAATGATCCGGCGGCTCCTACGTGCTGATCCGCGATGAACCTGAGCCCGCGCGCCTCGGCGTCACGCACGATCCGGCTGAGCCCGGCGGCTTCTTCCGCGGGCGTGCGGAACCAGGTGTACGCGTACCGGATCGCGAGCGTGTCGTGCGCGCCGCCCGAATTCCGATAAGCGTCGCTGATGTCGAGCCGTCCCTGCGCGTCGAGCGTGATGAGCGGATACGGATAGTCCATCACCGACGAGCGCCCCTGCGTCGCCGCGATGTAGTTGTGCGCGATGCCGAGCGTGTGCCCGATCTCGTGCGCGCTGTGCTGCCGCCTGCGCGCCATCGCGAACTGCTCGGCGGTGAGCTGCAATCCACCCGGCGGCGCGGCGGGCAGCAGCCCCATGTAGATGTCGTGATCCACCAGCGAGCGGTACGAGTCCATTCGCACGACCGTCTTTACGATCTCGCCGGTGCGCGGATCGATCATGGACGGACCGACCGACGGACCACGCTGCATCCGATGCACCCAGTAGATCGCGGGATAGCGCGCGTCGAGTGGACTCACGCCCGCAGGGAGAGACTCGATGCGGAACGCGTTGCGCCAGCCGGCCGCGCCAAGCACTTCGTTCCACCAGCGTCCGCCGTCGATGAACGCGCTCCGGTACGGCTCAGGAATTCCGGCATCTATGTAATACACGATCGGCTTGACCGGCTCGACCTTCTCCCCGCGGAGGTACGCGGCCGTGTCCGACGGCTCGAGCCGCCAGCGCACTACCGCGCGCTGCCGGTAATCGCCGGAGAACGGCTGCGCGAAATCGAAGAAGTCGTTCGAGAAGAGACCCGAGCGTGGATCGAACGGGCGCAGCGGGAGCGGCGGCGCCGGCAGGCGCAGGAAGCTGTGGTGCTGCTCGATGGCGATCGTGCGCGCGTCGGGCGCCACCTGGCGCAGAACGAAGCTGGGATCGTCCGTGGAAAAGGTGAGCACCGAACGGATCTCGGTGTTCTCCGGGAACGAGCGCGTGTTCGTGGAATCGATGAAGCTGCGCTCCCGGTCCAGCCGCACCGAGCCGAGCCGCGCGCCGCGCAGCGAGCCGATCACGTCGTACACGTCGCTGAGGAAGAAATCCGTCGCGTCCACGACTGTTCCGCCCGGTCCGTCGCGCTGCACGACGAACGACGCCAGCACCGAGCTGGGGAAAGACTCCTCCACTGAGCGCTGGAGCGCGGGATTGTCGGTGCGCGCGAGCACGGCGGTGTTCTCGCGGATGAGGTACACGCGCGCACCGCGCCGCTCGAACCGCACGACCGCGTTGTCGCCGAGCTGGCCGCGGTCGAGGCCGGCAGCCGTAGCGCCGACGCCGGTGGCGAGGGTGTTGAGGTACAGCAGTCGCTCGCCGAGGCGCGGGACGGTGAGGAACACCTTTCCCGTCGCCGCGTCGTACCTCAGCGGGAGCAGCCCACCCTCAGCGGCCGCGGGCGCAACCGCCGGCGCCGGCCCCTCAGCCGGCGGCACCCCCGCGGGCGCACACGCGCCAGCGATGAACGCAAAGAGCGCGATACCAACAGGGCGCGAGCGAGCGGCCAATGCCTTCACACGTTGATCCCTCGGGTGTTCAGTCGTTAGCAGTCACCAATCACCAATCACTAATCACTAATCACCAGTCACTAGTCACCAGTCACTAATCACTAGTCACCATGTCCCCCTTCAGTCCTTCAACTTCCTCGTAAGGTACGTGTACTCGAGCGCGATCCGCTTCGCCGACTCGCGCAAATTCGCCGCCGCCGAGTGCCCGCCATCGGTGTTCTCGTAGAAGAGCACCGGATAACCGAGCTCCTCCAGCCGCGCCACCGCTTTCCGCGCATGTCCCGGGTGCACCCGATCGTCCTTGGTGGACGTGTGAATGAAGGGCTCGGGGTAACGCTGCCCCGCGCGCAGCGCCTGGTACGGAGAGTATGCCTCGATCCACGCGCGCTGCTCCGGGATGTCCGGGTTGCCGTATTCCGCAATCCACGACGCGCCGGCGAGCAGCTTGTGATAGCGCAGCATGTCGAACAGCGGAACCTGAATGACCACGGCGTTGAACAGCTCCGGATGCTGCGTCATCGCCACGCCGACGAACAGTCCGCCCTGCGAGCCGCCCATGATGCCGAGCCTGCGCGGCGAGGTGATGCGGCGCGCGATCAGGTCCTGCGCGACCGCGACGAAATCCTCGTGCGCCCGCTGCCGGTTGGCGCCGATCGCCGCCTGGTGCCACGCGGGGCCGAACTCGCCGCCACCGCGCGTATTCGCGATCACGTACACGCCGCCGTCCTCCAGCCACAGCTTCCCGACCGTTCCGGAGTAGCTCGGCAGAAGGCTGGACTGGAACCCGCCGTAGCCGTACAGCAGCGTTGGATTGTTGCCGTCGAGCGCCATGTCCTTCGGGTGCGTCACAAAGTACGGGATCTTGGTCCCGTCCGCCGACGTCGCCTCGTACTGCGTGACGGTGTGCCGCGAAGCGTCGAACCGCGGCGCGATGGACTTCACCTTCTCCACGCGCCCGGTGGCCGCGTCCGCGAGCCAGAGACTGTTCGGCTCCAGGTAATTGGAGGTGCTGAAGAAGATCTCGTCGCTCAGGCTCGATGAGGATCCGATCCCGACGGATGCGTTCTCCGGCAGCGCCAGCCGCCGGCGCGTCCAGCCGTTCGGCCCGCGATCGTACACGTACGCCCCGCCCTTCACGTTCTCGTACAGCGCGACGATGAGCTTGTTGCGCGTGCTCGACACTCCTTCGATGGACTCGCGCGGGCCCGGGCGAAGGATGAGGTACGGCTTGGCGTTCGCCGGATCGGCCTTCAGCTCCGCGAGATCGTACGCGAACAGGTCGCCGAGCTTCATCCCGTTCCAATCCACGTCCGTCGTCATGACGAGTTGGCCGTCGACCAGTGCGTTGATGCCGCCCTTCGCCGGAAACGGCAGCTTCACCGGCGGACCCGAGTCACGCAGCAGGTACTGCTCGCGCTCCCAGAACGTGAGCCCCCGGCTCGCCAGCAGCGCCTGCACGCGGCCGTCCGAATCGCGCAGCGCGAAGGCGCTGGCGGACACGTCGTCGGCCGTACCGCGGAACACCTCCGGAGCGTTCTCGATGCGTTGCCCGCGGCTGAGCCGCCGCACGATGAACGGATAGCCGGACTTCGTCAGCGTGCCGGGTCCGAAGTCGCGCTGGATGAAAATCGTGTTCGCGTCTATCCACGACGCGCCGCCCTTGGACTCGGGCAGCACGAACCCGCCGGCCACGAACGACTTGGTCTGCGTGTCGAACTCCCGAATCTCGACAGCGTCCTTGCCGCCGTTCGACAGCGAGATCAGGCAGCGCCTGTGCTCGGGCGGAAGACAGTTCGCGCCGCGATACACCCAGTTCGCGCTCTCGCTCGCCGACAGCGCGTCCACGTCGAGCACGACCTCCCACGCGGGATTCGCCGAGCGATACGACTCGAGCGTAGTGCGCCGCAGAATCCCGCGCACGTGACTGGAGTCCTGCCAGAAGTTGTAGATCGTGCGGCCGCGAAATCCCGGCGACGCGATCCGGTCGGTCGCTTCGAGGATTCTCAGCGCGTCGTCGTGGAACCTCTGGTACCGCGGATCACCCTGTAGCACCGCCAGCGAGCGCGTGTTCCGTTCTCTGACCCATGCGAGCGCCCGCTCGCCCTCGACCTCCTCCAACCAGAGATGCGGATCCTCGGTGTGTACGACAACCTCGGCCCGAGCGACACCGACCTGCGCTTTGGCGATCTGCGCCGACGCACCGAGAAGAAGAAGAATCGCGAGTAAACTGCAACGTGAATTCAGCCGCATATGCCCGACCTCGTTTGAGTCCGTAATGCACCGCGGTCTGGCGCCGGCGCACGCGCCAACGCCAGACCGTTTACCAGAAACCAATCAGTTAACCACGACCATC
>JANLGX010000375.1 GCA_024654005.1 Gemmatimonadaceae bacterium
CGAATCTCGGGCCGGTCGCTGTTCGCAATGTCCAGCTCCGTGTCCGCGATCTGCTCCTGGCACCAGAGAATTTCGTCCTCCCGGTTGTCACCCATGGAACGGACCAGCTTGCCCACCCCTTCCGGCGTCAACGTGGAGCCAAGGAACACATGCCCCTTTCGCTCTTCCTTGCGCCGAAAATCCGATGCGCCAGTCCCGTACCGGGCACGCATCGCCAGGTTCTCAATGTCAGGTATGCCACCGTTAGGGTTGATAACCAGCGCGTCACGGATGGTCGCGCCATCAGGCCGCAGGTAGTACGCCCACGAGCCAGTCACCCCGGCCGGGACCATACGAATCTGGTCGATCGCATCCAGTACAAGCGTTTCCCGGGCCCGCTGCCCGCGCTTCGAACGTGGCTTCTCTTCAGTGGCTACCGACATATTTCCTCCTGGTTACCGCTTGCCCCGCTTGGCCTGAGTTGGCATCGCGGGCTTGGCGGGCTTGGCGGGTTGTGCCAGCCCTCGGTTGAAAACAGCATTGGCGTTCGCCTTCGCCTTGGCCTTGGCATTTGCCTTGCTCGCCACCGTGGTTGGCCTACGTGTCACCATGCCTAGGCTCCCTTCGCCCAAACGCCGTGGTCATCGCGCGTCTCGATGACGCCCCAGATGGCCGAGATGGAAACCTGTTCCGAAAGGTTCTGGATGTCGTCGAAGCGCCGCGTACGCGGAGCCATCCGCATCGCCATCGCCAGCGCGTCGCGCTGGTAGATAGCGTTGTCGTGGCCCGCTGCATTGGTGCCTTCAACGTTGGTGCTAACCCATGTGGTCAGGCCGTAGATGTCGCCAAACGTGCCCCGCACGATGTTGGCCCCGCCGCCCCGGTTGAAGTCCGAGGATGCGTAACGGTCCACCCCAAGCAGGCTGTTTTTGGTTGCCGGGGACATCGCGAAGTACCGCCCATCCATGGGCGCGTTTGCGTCGTCCAGATACTGCACGCCACGGCGCACGTCGTCGTCCGTCAGGTCGACGGCGAGCGTCCCTACGGTGTTGCCGAAGTTGTCCACCAGCGCGGCCAGCGTGTCGTCAATCGAAGTGTCGAGCGCGTAGGCCGCAGCCTTCGTGTACCACTTGTTCTGATCCACGATGGACAGCGACTTTTCGAACTCTTCCAGCTCGAAGGCCGAATACATGTGCTGATTGATGGTCAGCGTGATAGCGGATTCAGTGGTGTTGTCATACGTGATGTCCGCGCCGCTGTTGCCTTCCGACTTGGTACGCGCAGTGCCCGAATTGGGGACGGTGACCTGGCCCCACCGGATGGTGGTGCCAACCCGTGCCTCATCGGTGTAGCGCGTTGAAACAGTACCGCTGAAGCCAAGGTTGGCCTCACGGAACTCGATCACATCCTTCGACGTGATCGCCGGGTTGTTCACAGCCCCGGTAGTGCTAGTAATCGAGGTGCTCATGTCCTGAGAAACTCCATCTTTGGGTGAGAGAAGATGCAGGCCAGTACGCACTTGTCACAGATGAGTCGGTTGCCTATTGGAGTTGGGATAATGAGCCCCTGCTTCCCGATTTCACACAGGTAGCAGGAATCCATCACCGCTTCCGCCGGGCCGCCTCTTGGTCCCATGCGTCGCCTCTCAACTTCTCCCGTTTTGCTAAGGGCATCGATAGCCACTGACTCGTTGGCATCGCCTCAATTTCAGCGAGCGTCATACGAGCCGGTACACCATTCCCCCCAACGCCAGTCGTCGGGCCAGGACGCGCAGCACGCGCAGCAGTCTCCTGCCGCTTTGCCGCAACTGTCCCGGCCTTTTTTGCTTGTTCGTCGCGCTCTTTCAGCGCGGCCTCTACCAGCTTTGGCACCTCGGTTTCGAGTGCCACCTGCCAGAGATATTCCATTTGGGATTCGTAAACGATGCGCGGATCACCGGAATTACGCGCACGCTCCATCTGATGCACCAGCTCGACAGAAGGGTTCCACAATGGAGCCTTCTTCTTTTGGAATGCATCCGTCAACGGAATTCGCGCTTCGTACTCCTGAGTGCTCACAGCAGCGGCAAGTGGGCCGGCAACAGCACTGACGGCCTGCGAGTTCACAAGCGCCATCACTTCAGCGGCGGTCTTGCCCTCTTCTACCTGCTTCACGGCCCATGCGATAATGTTGCCGATACCACGGGAAGCTGTCTGGCCAAGTACCTTTTCCGCCTCGGAGACGCGGTACTTGTAAACCTGCGCCTCTTGCTCTGCCTTCCACTCCGCTTCGCGTTCTGCGATGGCTTGCTGGACGCGCTTCTCAACCTCTTCCGGGTCAAGTCGCTCGTCCTCTGTTTCCGCCTCTTCTGTGCCCTCGGTTTCCGGCGATCCGTCAACAACCTCGTCCGTTTCCAGAAGCTCTGGTGCCTCGGTTTCGACTTGCTCGGTTTCCGTTGGCTCAAGGACTGCGGTGTCCTGTTCTGCCATCTTGTCCCTCCGGGCAATTCGTGACACGCAAAAAGGGCCGCCTACGTCCAACGACGCGGGCGGCCCTTCAGTGAGTCGCGGTTATTGCCTTACGAGGGATATTACCACGAATGTGTGGCTGTCAAGTAGTGGTGCGGCGCTTCGTCTTGTCCACAAGATTCGGCATCGCCACCGCCTCCCACGTCCGATCCTCATAAATCTTGGGAGAGAACATATCCCGGAACGTGTGCTCCGCTAAAACAACGTCTTCGGGCGTCAATTCTACGCCACTGTCCCAAAGTGCCTTTTTCAGCGACTGGACCCAAAGTACCCATTGTTCATCGTCCATGGTTGTTCCTCCGCTCCCCATTCTACGCCGCGCCGGATTGAACGGGATTCCCTAGAATCGGGTTGCGAAACGGTTCCGCCTTTGAGGGTGGCGCAATTTCCGGCACGCCTTATCTCGGGTCCGGCCAATGGTCGCAGTGGCGACCCCAAACCTTTCGGCAGTGAGACGCATGGGGACTTTGTTTCCAAAGTCGGCCAGAACCACTTGAAGCTGCGGTTCCAACTCCCGGAGGACAGCCCTAAGAGCTGAGAAATCAATGCGCTCACAAACAACCGCAGTACCCCCAGCGCCAACCACATTCCCCGTCA
>JANLGX010000377.1 GCA_024654005.1 Gemmatimonadaceae bacterium
GTTTCACCGCGCCAGACGTTCCCGGACAGGATCGTATCTGGCCTTGATCCGATTTGGTGGACACATTCCGAAAGGCGGATACGATGTCCAGAATGGGATCAAGCAAGACGGGAAAACGCGCGCGGCGACAGTTCACGGAGGAGTTCCGGACCGGTGCCGTTCGTTTGGTGTTAGATGAAGAGAAGACGGTCGGCGCGGTGGCCCGCGAGTTGGATCTGACGCCGTCCTCGTTGGCGAAGTGGGTCAGCCAAGCGCGCGCCGATCGCAGCCAGGGCAAGACGGGACTGACGACGGCGGAGCGCGAAGAGCTGGCACGCCTGCGCAAAGAGGTGCGCATCCTAGCCGAGGAGCGAGAAATCTTAAAAAAAGCGACGGCCTTCTTCGCGAAGCAGAGCCGATGAGGTTTCGGTTTATTGCCGTGGAGAAGGCCAGGCACACCGTCACGATCCTGTGCCGGTGTCTCGCGGTCACGCGCAGCGGGTTCTACGCGTGGCATCGACGCCCCGAATCGACCCGATCTCGTGACGACCGGCGACTGAAAGTGCTCGTCCAGGCGTCCTTTGACAAGAGCAAACAGCGCTATGGCCGCCCGCGCATTCACGCAGACCTGATCGAGCAGCAGGAACCGGTGAGCCGCAAACGGGTCATCCGGCTGATGCAGGAAGAAGGTCTGGTCGCGCGGGCCCGCAAACGGTACAAGGTCACGACGATGAGTGATCACGATCAACCCGTCGCCGCCAATCTCCTGGACCAGCGGTTTGAGGCGGAGGCCCCGAATCAGCGGTGGGTCGGCGACACCACCGAGGTGGTCGTCGGCGGCAGCCAGAAGCTCTACCTCGCCGCCGTCTTGGATCTGTTCTCACGGTTCATCGTCGGCTGGGCGGTCAGCGCGATGAACGATCGGCACCTGACGATCAAGGCGCTCGAGATGGCGCTGAAGCGACGCGGTCCGCAGATCGGGTTGCTCCATCATTCAGACCAAGGATGCACGTACGCCAGCGAAGATTATCAGGACGTGCTCGAGGCGCACGGCATCACGGGCAGCATGAGCCGACGCGGGAACTGCTACGACAACGCCGTCATGGAGAGCTTCTTCTCGACCGTGAAGAGCGAGCTCGGCGAACACTTCGACAGCCACGCCGACGCGAAGCTGGAGTTGTTCGAGTACATCGAGGTGTTCTATAACCAGCGACGTCGCCATTCGACACTCGGCCAGATTAGTCCGGCCGCCTTTGAGCGGCAGGCCGCCGCGTAGACTTGGCTGCCGCGGTCCTGTGGTGCACCGAACGCGCCCCAAGGCGGGGGAACATCGCCGGTGAGCGATCGGAGGGCTCGGCCGATCAAGAACGAGCGCGCAGGAGGCGCCAGGAACGACGATCGGCGAGCCGGCAGGGGTACAGCATCTCCTGAATTCCGGTCTCGCCGAGGTGAACGAACGCGGCTGTGGAAATGACGTCCCTATGGAAACCCAAGAACGGTTTCCACAGGGACTTGGAAATCTTGCAGAGAACGCAAGATTCCCACATTCCCACGAGCCGATCATCGTCGTTTATGATGGAAAGAAGACAGAACTACGGAGACTTAAACAGCGTAACTTAACCGTCCACCGAATCGGATCAGGCCTAGTCCCGCGGGTTCTTGCCGAGCGCTTCTTCGGCGGTGTA
>JANLGX010000380.1 GCA_024654005.1 Gemmatimonadaceae bacterium
GCTGGAGGATGTCGAACCATCCGAAATCGGTGTCGAGCGTCAGCACCTCGACCGCCTTGATTGTCTTCGCGTCCGGGATGAACGGAAGTCCGCGCTCCACACCGCGCAGGTACGCGTGCCAGCGTGTCAGGACATCGGCCAGGCGACCGAGGTTGTCAGCCGCGATGTCGTACAGGATGTCGAGGTCTCTCGTGACGCGCGGGGAACCGAGGAGCTGGGCAGCCACTCCGCCGATAACGATGAAACGGACCTGGGCAGATGCCAGGTCGCGAAGCATCTCGACGGTGGGCGCGTTCGGGCGGGCGGCCGGAGCATCCGATGCCGCATCCCCGCCTGGTCGTTCCCGGATGCGACTGGCGCCCGGTGACGAGAAAATCGGTTGGGCACTATTGAGGCGCCTGAGCGGACTGTATGCGACGGCGCTCTTGAACAGGCTGATGTCGTAGCCGTATTCCCGCGCTGCCACGATCGCAGGCGTATCCACGAGGCGATAGCTGGTGACTATCGCTTTCACGCGCTCGAATTCGTCGAGAGGAGGTGTGGCCGTGGACCGGTCGTCGCCCATGATTGCCTCGCCTGTATGACCGAAGTATACCCGCGCGTCCGGTGGTTCAGAGGGGCTCCGGGCGCGGTCGTAATCATTCGACGGCACGGGAGATTCGCGCGCCGACGCGACCCGGATGCTCTAGAGCTCGTCCCCGCTGATCGGATCGTCGTTGCGGGCGCGCACCTTCCGGAGTACGCGATCGTACTTGCGCCGATTCCCACGGGCGGCTCGCTGGGCGAGATACTCGCCCGCCAGCAGCGCCGACATCTTCTCTGCGAGTGCCGTGGCGACGAGCTGATTGATCGAGATATCCTCCCTTACCGCGAGATCTCGCGCCTTTTTATGCAGCGACTCGGGAAGGCGAAGGCTGATCGTGCTCATTTGCGTACTCCAGGAAGGTTGTGGCGAACGAGGAACCGCTTTGGATCGATGGCTTCGACGCCGAACTCTCGTACCCCGGCGAAGTCGCGGAGGTTGTGGGTGATGATGAAATCCGCCTCTGCCTCGACGGCCAGTTCCAGAACCAGGTCGTCCTTGGGATCCCGGAGGAACGGACGCCACAGGTAGTAAATCTCACGGTGCTTGGAAGCACTGCAGATGTAATCCAATACGTGGTCTATCTCGGCATGCGTCAGGCCAATTTCGCGTGCCTGCCTCCTGGCTGTGGCTTCATACTCCAACACTAGCGGCACTGAGACGTTTACGGTAAACGCACCAGTGCCGATTCGTTCGAGGATCAGAAACGAGGCTCCGCGCGCCGACCGAAGCCCGGCAATTATGACATTTGTGTCGATGACGACCGACGGGGGCATCTGGTATCATATGCGATACCATACGGCGCCACAAGGCCGGGTCGCAAGCCCCGAGTGCTTGACGTGTAGGGCAATATGACGTACATTGTTCAACAAATAGCTAACAATTTACCCCGGAGAGCTTCAATGGCACGCACCCGCGGCAAGACCGGCCGCGACCTGCCGAACCGCGTGGAGCGGCTTGGATTCCGGCTGGACGAGGACACGAAGGATCTCATCGAACGGGCCGCTCGGCTGTCCCGGAGGAAGGTCAGCGATTTCTGTATCACCGCGCTCGCCGAGACGGCGCGGCGGACGATCTCGGAGCACGAGGAGCTTTCGCTCTCCGAGCGCGATCGGGCCACTTTCTTCGCCGCACTGAGCCACCCGCAGCCGCCGAGCGAGCGCCTGCGCCGTGCCCTCGGTGTCCATGCGCGCCGGGTCGCTCGCTGACGCCAGCGGTGCCTCGGCCTGATCTCAGGATCGAGGCGCTCGCGGCGCACCACAAGCGCGCCGGCTTTTCGTGCGGGATCGACAGTCTGGACCGTTACCTGCGGGTCCAGGCGGGCCAGGACGTTCGTCGTAAGACGAACGGCGTGTTCGTGCTGGTCGAACCGGACAAGCCGGGCGTCGTGCTGGGTTATTACACGCTGTGCGCTACGGCGCTGGCGCAGGGGCCCATCCCGGCGGAGGCCAGGAAGCACCTTCCCCGCTACCCGCTGGTCAGCGCCACGCTGCTTGGGCGCCTGGCCGTCTCGCAAGCTCGACAGGGCGAAGGATTTGGAGCGCTGCTCCTCGCGGACGCGGTCCGCAGAGCGTTCGCCAGCGCCGATACGGTCGGCTCGTCGATGCTCGTGGTGGACGCGATCGATGAGCGGGCCGTAGCCTTCTACGAACGATTCGGTTTCGTCCGGTTGCCGGATTCGCTCCGCCTAGTGCTACCGATGCGGACGATCCGGAAGCTGATCGCGCCGTAGCGGGAATTGGATGGGAGCCGAGACGGATCGCTGGCTGAGCTCGTGCGTCGCTCGCAAATGCGGCGCGTAGTCATTTCCTTTCCCGGATGCCGAAGAAACATCGCCGTCCCCCGGCGCGCGCGGAGGACAGGGAACAATCGCTCTTCAAGCCGCCGACGTCGGCCCAGCCGCTCGCCGCGCGCATGCGCCCGCGCACGCTGGACGAGTTCGTGGGGCAGCAGCACCTGCTCGCGCCCGGCAAGCCGCTGCGGCAGGCGATCGAGACGGGCACCGTGGGCTCGCTGGTTTTCTGGGGTCCGCCGGGCACGGGCAAGACCACCCTCGGCCGCCTGATCGCCGAGTACACTGACAGGGAGTTTGTCCCATTCTCGGCGGTGACCGAAGGCGTTGGCCGCGTGCGCGAGG
>JANLGX010000381.1 GCA_024654005.1 Gemmatimonadaceae bacterium
AGCGCGGGCTGCCGAACATCCGGCGCAGTCCGGACGCGCTCGACCAGCTCGTCACCGACAGCTCGCGCAAGCTGTTCACCGGTCTCGGCGTGCTGACGAACGAGGAGCTGGACTCGCGTTACCACGTCCGGCTCGAGCGGTACTCCAAGGACATCCTCATCGAGCTTACGGCGCTGCGCGAGGTCGTGGACACGATGATTCTGCCGGCGGCGTTCGCGTACTCGGGCTCGCTGGCGCGCTCGGCCGCGGAGGCTAAGACGGGCGGCGTCGAAGTGATCCCCCAGCTCGAGGCGGCGAACGCGATGGGGCGGATGATCGAGCGCCTGGTGGCGAGCCGGAACGCGTTGTCCGACGCGATCGACGACGCAAACGAGCTGCACGACCACCCGCGGAAGCAGGCCGGGTTCCTCACGTCCGAGGGCGCGCGGTGCATGGCGGCCGTGCGGGAGAATTGTGACGGGCTGGAGCTGACGATCGGGGATGAGTACTGGCCGCTGCCGAAGTACCGGGAGATGCTGTTCCCTGTCTAACTGCAAAAGGCCCTGCGTGCTGCGTTTTTCCCTTCGGCATAACCGTTGCTGATTGATCCTCTACCAAGCCAGCCCCAGTATCCAGGAGGATCGATGAAGGCCCAGGACATAATGTCGGCGGATCCCGTATGCGCGACTCCGCGGACATCGGTGGAAGATGCCGCCCGGATGATGAAGGATCACAACGTCGGCGTGTTGCCCGTGGTGACCGAGGAAGGCTCGCGCGAGCTGGTGGGCGTCATCACCGACCGTGACATCACCATTCGGCACGTCGCCGAGGGGCACGCGTCGCCCGACTGCCCCGTCAGCGAGGCGATGAGCGAGAACGTGACGACGTGCCGCGCGGACACGGCCGTCGAGGACGTGATGGAGACGATGGGACGCGAGCAGGTGCGCCGGATCCCGATCGTGGACGAGCGCGGCGCGCTGGTGGGCATGCTGTCGCAGGCCGACGTCGTGCTCGAGGCGCGGGACGACAAGAAGGCCGAAGAGATGGTCGAGAACATCTCGAAGCCGTTCGGAAAGCACTCGCAGTAGCGGCGCGATATTTTGGGGGATGCCCCCCAAAACTGATTCACCGATTGTCTGTCCGCAGTGTGGCGCGCCAGCCGCCGGCACCCCAGCCGACGGCTGGCTTTTTTGCGCGCGCTGTGGCGCGTCACTGGCGCAATCGCGCTGCGCTTCCTGCGGCGCGGAGATCGCCCCGGGTGCGAGGTTCTGTCACAAGTGCGGCGCGCCGACGGGCGCGGCGGACCGGCGCGGCGCCGCCACGCGCCGCGACAGCGCGAGCATGCTGCCATGGGCCGTCACCGCGGTCGCCCTGCTCGCTCTCCTGGCAATGCTGGCCGGCAAGGGATTCAGCCGCCGCGGCGCGGTGCCCGATGCGGGCGCCCCGTCCCAGACCGGCGTGGGGTTCGAGTCCGCGCAGTCGCCGGCCCGCGCGTCGACCGACATCTCGCAGCTCTCGCCGGAGGAAAGCGCCGACCGGCTGTTCAACCGCGTGATGCAGCTGGACAGCGAGCGGAAGACCGACAGCGTGAAGTTCTTCGCGCCGATGGCGATCAGCGCGTATCAGCTGATCGGAGCGCTGAACGTGGATCAGCGCTACGACCTGGGACGCATCGCGGAGGTTTCCGGCGCGCTGCCGCTCGCGCGCGCCCAGGCCGACTCCATTCTGCGCGAGCAACCTTCCCACCTGCTCGGGCTGGTGCTCGCCGCGCGCATCGCGGCTCTCGAGCGGGACGGGGCGGAGCTCCGCCGGATCGAATCGCGGCTGCTCGCGGTGGAGCGCTCGGAGCTGGCACGGGGGCTACCCGAATACCAGCGCCATGAAGCGGATATAATGAGCGCTCTCGCACGGGCCCGGAGGGGCGCACGATGACGACAGGTGGAGCTGGAGCCGAAACTTCCTCGCGCACGATCCGCGTAGCGCACAGTCCCGACTCGGACGACGCGTTCATGTTCTACGCGCTCGCCGAAGGGTTGATCGACACCGGCGGGATCGAGTACGTGCACGAGCTGCAGGACATCGAGACGCTCAACCAGCGCGCGATGCGCGGCGAGCTCGAGGTCACCGCGGTCTCGATCCATGCGTACGCTCATATCGCGGACCGGTACGCCCTCCTGCCGCACGGCTGCTCGATGGGTGACCAGTACGGGCCGCGGCTGGTGGGCAAGCGCGTATTCACCGCCGAGGAGCTGCGCGGGAAGCGGGTCGCCACGCCGGGGCCGCTGACCACCGCGACGCTGGCGCTGCGGTTGTACCAACCGGAGGTAGAAACCGTACACATGCCCTTCGACCGGGTCGAGGACGCGGTACTGGCCGGCGAAGCGGACGCGGGAATGATCATTCACGAGGGGCAGCTGACGTACGCGACGCGCGGGCTCAAGCTGATCGCCGACATGGGCGAATGGTGGTTCCGGGAGACCGGTTTGCCGCTGCCGCTGGGCGGAAACGTCGTGCGCAAGGATCTGGGCGAGGAGCTGATCCGGACCGTTTCGCGCCACCTGCGGGAGAGCATCGCGTACGCGCTGGAGCACCGGAGCGGCGCGCTGGACCACGCGATGCAGTACGCGCGCGGTCTGGACCGCGGCACGGCCGACGAGTTCGTGGGGATGTATGTGAATCGCTGGACACTCGATTATGGTGCGACCGGCAGGGAAGCGGTTCGGGTTCTGCTGGATCGCGGGCACGAGGCCGGAATCATCCGCCGGCGCGTGGTGGTGGAGTTCGCGGACTAGCCGTACCGCTTGACGCCACGACATGCCTGTTGTATTCGGAAGTCGGAGCGCGGAAGTGATCGAAGTGACGTATGCCGGAGGGGGCACAGGTCGTGCAGGCCAGGATGGCTCGCTCCATCGCATTTGACTGGGGTCCAGCAGCTTTACTGATAAGGAGGCCGCATGCCGGGGAGAGATGGACTCGAGCGGGGTTTCAGCTTCGCCGATCGAGACGAAGACAGCGAAGACGTACCCAGCTACGGTGGAGGCGGACGTCCGTCGTACGATGACGACGAGGACGAGGACGGCGGCGGTTGGGCGCTCAACAAGGACCACACCGAGAGTCTCTGGGACAGCGCGGAAGACCACGAGGACGACGACGAGGAGCCGGGCCTCACTCCCGACGTGACGGAGGATGAGGACGAAGAGGCCGATCTCTTCGCGGTGACCGCCCCGCGTCGCCGCGGCCGGCCGCGCAGCGTGAAGCCGGCGCCGCCGATCGAGCCGAGCATCTTCGAGACGGGCGACGTGACGGGTCTTACCGGTACGCCGTCGACGCCGGGAGCCGCGCAGAACACCGGTGCGGCCACGGGAATCGCCGCGGCAACCAGTGCCGCCGGTGGGGCCGGCACGAGTGGAGCCACGGCCACGCGCGCGAACACCGGCGGAGCGGGCAAGACGTCTCGCCCGGCCGCGAAGTCGGCGAAGAAGCCGGCCGCGAAGTCGGCGAAGAAGCCGGCCGCGAAGAAAGCCGCTCCCAGGAAGTCGGCCGCCAAGCCCGCCAGGAAGCCGGCGAAGAAAACCGCCGGCAGGTCGGGCGCGACGAGCGCCAGGAAGAAGACGGCCCGCGGCGGCTCGAAAGCGTCGGGCGGCAGCCGTGGCGCCAAGTCGAAGCGCGCGGCATCGGCCTCGCGCGGCATGAAGAAATCCGCGGGTCGCGGTGCGAAGAAGCGCGCCGCAGCCCGCAGGCCGGCCGGTCGCAAGACGGCGGGTCGCGCCGGCGGCGGGCGGAGCGCGGGCAGGTCCGCGAGCCAGCGCCGCGCGAAGGGGAGAGCGGCGCGCCGTTAACAGGTTTCGGCCGTACGAATGGCTGATGGGCGCAACGAGGGTGGAAGCTCCAGG
>JANLGX010000384.1 GCA_024654005.1 Gemmatimonadaceae bacterium
CCTGGAGAAGCAGGGAGCGGTTAGTCCCTAGCTGCTAGCTGCTAGCTGCTGTCCGCTGCCCAACAGCCCACAGCTAGCTATGTTCCGGTCATGGCCTTCCGACGATCGAAGATGGCTGCCAACATCGAGCAACAGATCGAGCGCGAGATCGAGTCCCTGGCGCCCATGCTCAAGCTCGAATCCTCCGCGCTCCGGCTCGAGCGGTTCGATGCGTTCGAGAGGGTCGTATACCTGGAGATCAGCGGGGACTGCCCCGACTGCGACATGAAAGCGGCGACCTTCGTGGAAGGAATCGAGGCGCACCTGCGCCGCCTGATCCCCGGAATCGCGGGTGTTCGCACTTCCACTCGCTCGCAGTAGGTGGCGGCCCAATCCCTCCAGGAGCGCATCGCCGGCGCGCTCGTCCGCGTGCGCAACGATCGCCTCGGCAGTGACGTCGTGTCCGCCGAGCAGGTGCGCGACGTCGCGACTACGACCGACGGGCGCGTGCGGCTCACGCTGCTGCTCGATCCGGCCGACGATGCCGGACTCGTGGGTCGGGTTCGCTCCGCCGTCGCGGGGCTCGAGGGAGTTCGCGACGTGCGTGTCGACGTGAAGGATTCTTCCGCCGCCGGCGCCGCGCCGCCGGAGAAGAAGACACCGGGTGCCGGACGGTCCCTCCCGGTCATGGGGCAGGAGCCCAAGTCGCAGCGCGCCGCGGTCCCGGCTCCGACGCCGGTGGCGTATCCGAACCTCGGACACATCATCGCTGTGTCGAGCGGGAAGGGCGGCGTGGGCAAGTCCACCGTCGCCGCCAATCTCGCGGTGGCGCTCGCGCAGACGGGCGCGCGCGTGGGGCTCATGGATGCGGACATCTACGGCCCCAACATCCCCGCGATGCTCGGCGTGAACGAGCAGCCGGAAGTTCGCGGCGAGAAGATCATCCCGCTCGAGGCCCACGGCGTGAAGGTGATGAGCCTCGGCTTCCTCGTGGAGCGCGATCAGCCCGCCATCTGGCGCGGACCGATCATCATGAAGATCATCACGCAGTTCCTGCGCGACGTCATGTGGGGCGAGCTGGACTATTTCATCGTCGATCTCCCTCCGGGAACCGGCGACGCGCAGCTGTCGCTGGTGCAGGCGACGCACGTGGAGGGCTCGCTGATCGTCACGACCCCGCAGGAGGTCTCGACCGGCGACGCGCTGCGCGGCGCGAAGATGTTTCAGCGCGTGGGCGTGCCCGTGTTCGGCATCATCGAGAACATGAGCTACTTCGAGTGTCCGCACTGCAACGTGCAGACGACGATCTTCGGGTCGGGCGGCGGCGAGCGGCTCGCGAAGGAGCTCGGCTTGCCGCTGCTCGCGCAGATCCCGCTGTACGGCCGCGTGCTCGAGGGCGGTGACACCGGCAAGCCGATAGTGCTGGCCGAGCCCGACTCCGTCGCGGGGAAGGCGCTACTGGAGCTCGCTAGGCGGATCGCCGCGGCGGCGGAATTGCGGCCAGTGGAGACTTCGAATTAGCTGACGGGCCGCGAGCTCGAAGCCGCGGCTTGGCTACGCTCTATGCGGCGGCGTCTTTCGCGACCGCAGCCTCGATGATGCTGACGATCCCGTTCAACACGGCGAATCCGCGATCCTGGACATACCACCGGCGAATGTCGCGATAGCGATCCGCCTTTGGCATGGAGCTGCCCGGGCCAAGCACCCATTGCTGAAGCTCGCGGGGACGCGGACCCCACCACCCGCGCTCCGTGAAGCTCGAATCGAGAAGGATGACGACGGGGATGGATCGGCTCTGGCCCGTCAGATGGCCATCCATCAGATCGGGATTCGCATCTCTGGCGAGAATGCGCAGGTCGAGGTTCGCCGCTCCATCCGCCAGCTTCGCGATGTATGGCAGGACGTTGACGCCGTCGCCGCACCAATCCTCGGTGAGGACAAGCAGGTGCCACCGCTGGCCCGTGGCCTCGACGCGTGCAATGACGTCGTCAGGTACACTCGCCCGGCGAGCGATGGCGTGCCAAAGGTCGCTGTTTGTCTCGACGCCTTCGAGAAACGCGTCGAAGGTCGGCGCCGAGTAATATCGTTCACGTAGAGTCATGATCCGGTATCCGCTGAGGTTTCGATGGTGTCCAATGGATTCAAGTCATGGCGCCAGTCGTTGGTTCCCGAACGCATGCCTCATCGTCCATGGTGCGCGTGGGCCACGGCTGGTTGGCGCCCAAGCTCGAGCCGGATGGCGGCGCGAATCTGCGTCATCTGGTCCGCGCCCGAGTAGCCCAGCCAGCGTTGCACGATTCTGCCGTCGCGATCCAGCAGCGCAGTGTACGGCAGGCCCGGTGCGCGAAACACACGCGTCACGCCCGGACCCGCGATCGCGAACGGCAGCTCCAGGCCGACATCGCGCAGGAAGCGCTCCGCGGGCGCGCGTGACACGTCTCCGTTGACGCTCACGTACAGGAACGCGCTGTCGCGCACGGCGCGGCGCAGTGAATCGAGCCCCGGCATCTCTTCGCGGCACGGCTTGCACCAGCTCGCCCAGACATTGATCAGCGTCACGCGACCAAGCAACGCGGAACTCCGGATCGAGTCGCCGTCGCTGGTCGCCAGCGCAAACTGTGGAAAGTGGCGCCGCGCCTCCGGCGCGACTCCCGTGAGCAGCCTGGTGGCGTCGAGTAGATAGACACGGCTGGACTGGTCCACCGCGAGGGTCGGCAGCGCGGTTTCCAGCTCTGCCGAGCGCAACAGGTGTCCCGTTCGAGGATCGAACGCATCGATGCGACTCCGGGCGGTCGTAAACCCGGATGTGCTCAGCACGTAGAGGAGCCCGTCGGGGCCCATGCTCGCGCCGAGATTCACCGGATGATAATTGATTACGACCTTGCCGTCGCTCACCTCGAAGCGAGGCTCCGGTGTGCTTTGCGGAAGCCCGCGCGACGCTACCCACAGGGTGTCTCCCGTGAGGTCGAGTGCAACTACTTCGTCGCGAATGAACGGAACGTAGAAGAGACGATCGTCCGACACGACCACACGTCCGGCGTTCGCGAGATCCTGGAGCAGCACGTGCGCGGGCAGCTCCGCCGACCCGATCTTCGTCGCCGCAGAGCCGTCCTCGCTGATATGAACAAGCAGCGGCGCGGCCGGATCCCAGGCATACGCAAACCGCAGTGGCGATCTCACGAGCCACGCATCCGAACCATCGGGCGCAGACGCCACCGAGGGGAAAACGAACGGCGTCCCCATTTCGCGCAGCACTGCTCCCTGGGGATCGACGAGCAGGAGCCGGCCCGCGGCGTCCACGATCCACCACCGGCCGCCGGCGCCGGCCGCCACCTCCATCGCTTCTATTCCTTCGAGCGACAGACCCGGACGATACGGGCGCAGGCGGTGATCGAACTGGACTACACTTCCGCCCGGATCGAGCACGACGGTTCCGTTCGGCGCCGGCGATGTGACGCGACCGGCAAGCCAGAGCAGTCGGGCGCCCGCGCCCGCGTCGGGCAGCGCGGTGTCGGGGACGATGCGATCGCGCGCCGCCACCGATACCACGTGGGTCACGCCGGCAATTCGCGTTACGTGGGGAGGAGCGGTGGTGTCATTCGCGACATACGCTGGCGCACGGGCGGCTTGCTGCTCGAGCGCGCGGACGCCGTATGCGGCTACGGCAGCCGCCCCTGCCAGTGCCAGAGCGAGCCGGACACGTGTCCGGCTCACCCTGACCCTGACCTGCATCATCTTCCTCGTTCGATCGAGGCGATCTGGATCGCGTTGGCGCCTCCCGCGGCGAACACCCTTCCACTCACCCGCACTTGCTGCTCAGCGAACGGCCTGAGACGCGAGTTCTGCGCGTCGCCCGGCATCGCTGCCGACGTGGGGACGTACAGCTTGCCGTCGTCTCCGAGAATCGCGAGCGGAATGCCGCGGTCCGAGCACACCTCCGCGCACATCCTGTGATCGGCACCGCTGAGCCCCTGCCCGAACTTGCACGACACATCCACGACGGTCCCGGTGATGCTCGCCTGCCTGCCGACCGGAGCGCTGCTCTTCTGCGCCTGGGCCTGTGCGACGTCGGGGAGGAAAACCCCCGCCGCGACTATCGCTGCCACCGCAAGTACTCTTTTCATGACCCCTCCTGTAAAGGAATGATGGACCGCGAAGCGCGCTGTACCGGCGATCGCGGCGCTGCTGTGCCGTCAACGCACGAACGCGCGAAATAGTTCCGGAGGTGTTGGGAGTCCGACCCGCTCCGTATCGCGCTCCGCTTCAGCCCGCCGCGCCCACGAGCGCGTCGTTCGTCGGCGCGGACCACTTCGCGCCGGAGAACGCGCCATCGAGCGGCGTGCCGGCGATGTGGTTGAGGTAATTGCTCAGCGTCTTCTGCGCGATCGCCAGCAGCACATCCACAACCTGTCGATTGGTAAAGCCCGCGCGCAGGAAGACGTCCAACTCCTCGTCGGAGATCCAGCCGCGCGCGCGCACCACTGCGCGTGTGAAGCGCGCCAGTGCGGCGAAACGATTATCGGCTATGGCCGTCTGGTTCCGGAGCGCCTCTACGACGTAGGCCGGGACTCGCTGCATTCCCGCCACCACGGTGTGGGCCGCGACGCAGTATTCGCATCGGTTCTCGACCGAAGCGGCCAGGATCGCCACCTGCTGCTCTTGCGGCGTGAGCGAGCTTTCCGATACCAGCCGATTGAGCGCGAGATAGGCCTCGAGCGCCTGGGGCGACTCGGCCAGCGTCGCCATGAGGTTCGGCGTGAAGCCAAGCGACGCTTGCACTTGTTCGAGCAACGGGCGTGACTCCGCCGGCGCGGTTTCGCGTGTGTAGAGCTTGAACTCGGACATGAATGTCTGATCGGGTTGGGGGTGATTGACGACTCTACGCATGTGAAGACGTCAGGCGCGGACGAAGTTCCCGGTTCCGCCGACGCAGCGGGCCTTGCAGCGGATGGTAGCGACTCGTGGCGCACGTCGACGGTTCAGGAACTTCCCAGCTTACCCGTGACTTGTTCACATGGTGCGGCTCGCGTCAACACATTCATGGAGCAAGTCATGTCAAACGTCATCGCGGTTGATGACACCACGTTCACCGCCGCAGTCGAAGGAAGCGATGCCGGACTCGTGCTCGTGGATTTCTGGGCGCCATGGTGCGTGCCCTGTCGCTTGATGGGCCCCGTGGTCGACGCGGTGGCCGCGAAATACGCCGGGCGGTTGCGCGTTGTGAAAGTTGACGTGGACCGGAGTCCGCTAACCGCCTACCGATTCGGGATTCGCTCGATTCCGACCATCACACTCTTCAAGAACGGCGAGCCCGTCGGCGGTTTCTCGGGGTTCGCGACCAAGGCCACGATCGACGTGCTGCTCCGGTCAGAGATCCCGCCGCTCCACGCCGGCGTCTCGTGACTTCAGAAACGGGCGATGACCTCAGCCACTGCGGTCCATCGCCCCGTGGAGATTCCCCTAGCATCGCGATCTGAGGCGGACCGGCCGCTTCAGGTACCTCCCGGTTGGACCGCTCCATCATCTCCGCCACTCCGCGCTCCACTGCTCGCGACTGCGCGCAGGGTGAACCAGAACGACGTTCCCACCCCCTCCGTGGAATCGAATCCTACCCGTCCCTTCCATCCTGTCACCGTATCCTGCACGATGCTCAGGCCGAGGCCGGTGCCGGGGATCTCGCGCACGGCATCGGCGCGGTAGAACCGCTCGAAGATGCGCTCCCCCGCGATCGCGGGGATTCCCAGACCGTTGTCCGCCACCGTCACCGTCCACGGGCCTGCTTCGTCGGTCTGCCGGGCCGCAACGCGCACGTAGCGGTCGGTCTTGTCGGGGTCGCGGTAGCGGATCGCGTTCAATATGAGGTTCGCTAGCACGAGATCCAGCGCGCGCGGGTCCAGCATCACCATGGGGAGCGAACCTTCGATCTCGATGCGCACGCCGGACAGATCCGCCTCATCCAGGAGCCGCACCCGCACCCGATTGGCGACCTCGTCCAGTGGTACGGGACTGGGCGCATCGTCGGCGTCGGTCCGGTCGGCCGTGGTCAGCGCGAGCAGGTCGTTCACCAGATCGGTCGCGCGCTCCGCGTTCCGCTTCACCATCGATATGAAGTGGACACGACGCTCCGCGTCCGTGGCGACGAATTCATCCGACAGCAGGGCAGCCGCACCGTGAATGGTCGCGATCGGATTCTTCAGCTCGTGACCGACCATGTGGTTGAAGCTCTTCAGGCGCGCTTCGTCTCGCTCGATCCGCTCTTGGTGAGCCCGGAAGTAGGCGTCCGTCACACCGCGAATAACGACGATCATCGCCTCGTGCAGCCGGCGGACGCAAGCACTTACCGACCGCGCATCCGCCTCGGACGACAGGGCGAGCACGTCGCTCATCTTCCCCCACAGCATCTCGTTCAACGCGTTGCACGCATCGAGTACAAGCTCCGGGGGTAAGTGCCGGGCTTCGGCCGCTTCACCGAGCGCCCGCGCCCGCTGTATCAGCTCCATGGTGCAGACCATTCTGGGCTGCAGTCCCGCAAGGCAGTCGGCAATGCCTCGTACAAGCTGCGGGTCCTCCGGGGTGGGAAACGGTGAAAGGGCCGCCTTTAGCCGGTCGGACAGCAGCCCGGCCCACTGCGCGGTCAGTTCCCCGGCCTGCTCCATGAGCAGGTGGCTCAGCCGGTCGCAGAGATATTGATCTGCGCTGGTCGGATCCGGTTTCACGGTCGTCATCTCTCGTTCCTCGTGTTACGACGGGTTGTGCCAGCCTCCGGCGGGTGAGACGATCGCTTCGAACCCTTTCGGCCCCCATGTCTTCGCCTCGTATTCGTGGACCGGAGTGTCCGCCTTCAAGACCGGATCGACGATGCGCCACGCCTCTTCCGCGTAGTCCTGCCGGGCGAACAGGGTGGCGTCTCCTTCCATGGCGTCCCCAAGCACCCGTTCGTAAGCAGCCTTTTCATCGGCGCCATGTTGCCGGCACGCCACCATTTCCACCGACTGGCCCGGCTTCTGCTCGTCGGGGCCAAGCACGTTCATCCCGAGCGCGAAGAGGATTTCCGGACTGATCCGCAATCGCAAAGCGTTTGGTTTCAGATTGAGGTCTCGATACAGGTTCCCGGGCCGACGGAGCCGGACCACGACCTCGGTGAAGGTGATGGGCAGGCATTTCCCGGCTCGGAGATAAAAGGGGACACCTTGCCAGCGTTCCGTATCAATCTCCAGTCGCATGGCGGCATACGTCTCTACCCTGGAATCCGGCGCCACATCCTTCTCGCCTCGATAGCATTTGAACTGGCCGCGCACGAGATCCTTCGTCTCGAGCGGAGGGATGGCCTTGAGGACGGCGACCTTTTCATCCCGAATGGACTTGCTGCCGGTGCTGACTGTCGGTTCCATGGCCAGATTGGTCAGCACTTGGAACAGGTGGTTCTGTATCACATCGCGGATCGCGCCCGTTTCTTCGTAGAAGCCGCCTCGGCCCTGGACGCCGAAGTCTTCCGCCAGAGTGATCTGCACGCTCTCGATGTATCTGTGGTTCCAGATCGGCTCCAGAAATTCGTTCGCGAAGCGGAAGAAGTGCAGATTGTTCACCGGCCGCTTCCCGAGATAATGATCGATGCGGAAGATCGCTGACTCGTCGAAGGACTCGAGCAGGATCCGATTGAGCTCGCGCGCGGAGGCAAGGTCTCGCCCGAAGGGCTTTTCGACGAGCACGCGCGCACCCTTCGCGCAGCCAGACCGTTCCAGCTGTGCCACCACCGAGGCGAACATTTGGGGAGGGATGGCCAGGTAATGCGCCGGTCGCTGGGCTGCGCCCAGGGCTTTGCGCAGCGCCTGAAACGTCGCCGGGTCAGAATAGTCGCCGCTCACATAGCGAAGCAGGCCACAGAGCTTTTCCCAAGCGACGGGATCGATTCCCCCATGCATTTCAAGGCTGGCGCGGGCCCGAGCCCGGAACTGGTCGACGGTCCATTCAGGCCGGGCTACGCCAATGACCGGCACGTCAAGGTGGCCGCGTTTGGCCATTGCCTGCAACGCCGGGAAGATTTTCTTGAAAGCCAGATCACCCGTAGCGCCAAAGAAGACCAGGGCGTCGGACTCGGATTGACTCATCGCTTCCTACTCCTTTGAGTCGTTAGCCACTTCGGTCCATCGCCGCAAAAAGGTTGTTCAGCGACTCCGCCAGCGTCGGGTGAGAGAAGATTCCGTCCCGGAGTACGCCGTAGTGGAGATTCCCGATCATCGCGATCTGGAGCAGCCCGGCAATCTCTCCTCCCTCGATCCCGAGCACGGCGGCGCCCAGAAGGCGCCCCGACTCGGCGTCCACGATGGCCTTCATGAAGCCCCGCGTCTCGTCGACCTCGAGCGCGCGAGCAACGCTTGTCATCGGGAGCTTCGCGATCTTTATGCGCTTGCCCGCCGCACTGGCCTCGCGCTCGGTCATGCCGATGCGGCCGAGCTGGGGATCGAGGAAGACCGTGTATGGCACGAGCCTGCCAGTCGTAGTTGCACCGCCGGCACCCAGAAGATTGGTGCGCAAGATCCGGAAATCGTCGTACGAGACGTGCGTAAACGCCGGGCCCCCGTTTACGTCGCCAATCGCAAATACACCCGGTGCCGTCGTCTCGAGCCGCTCGTTGACGCGGATGAATCCGCGCGCGTCGGTCTCGACGCCGGCGGCCGCGAGCTGCAGGTCATTGGTGTTGGGCACGCGACCCGCCGCGACGAGAAGGTGGGAGCCGGTGACTGAACCCGTGACTGACCGGTCGCGCGTGTCATAGACCAGCCTCAGGTTGCTGCCCTGCGCCTCCACGCCCGTGACTTCGACGCCGAGCAGGATCCGGATGCCCTCATCCGAGAGTATGGTCTTGATCTCATCTGCGACGTCAACGTCCTCGTGCGTCAGCAGTTGGTTCTCCCGTTGCAGAACCGTGACACTGCTCCCGAACCGGCGGAACATTTGCGCGAATTCCAACCCGACGTACCCACCTCCGATCACGATGAGGTGCTTCGGAACCTCGGACAGCTCCATGATGGAGCTCGAGGTCAAATAGGGCGCGCGGTCCAGCCCCTCGATTGGGGGGATGGCCGGACTCAACCCGGTGTTGACTACAACCAGGTCTGCCGTGATCTCACGGCCATTGTCGGACGACGCGACCTCGAGTCTCCGCTCCCCGACGAAGCGGGCGTTGCCGCGAACAAGCTCGACCCCGGCGCGCTCGAGCGCGCTTTCGCTGCCATGCCGAAAGCTCGACACGATTTCCTGTTTCCTTTCGCCTACCCTGCGAAGGTCGATCCGGATGTCACCCGCATGTACTCCGTAATCGGCGCTCCGCCGCGTCACGTACGCCACGCGAGCGCTCGCAATCATCGTCTTCGTGGGAGTGCAGCCTTCATTAATACACGTGCCGCCGACATGCGAGCGCTCGATCAGCGCGACGCGCTTACCGGCGCGCGCGAATGCGCCGGCGAGCGGGCCGCCGCCCTGGCCGGCGCCAATCACCGCGAGGTCGTAGTGGGTGCCGGGAGTGATCGTTGGCATCTGGACGGTCAAGGCGTTGCAGGTGCCGGAAGTTCCTGATGACTTGGCGGATTGGTCCCTACCGCCCCACCGGCCGGTTGCGCTCTCACCGGAAAACCCATGTCTCTCAATACGTCTTGACTGATCGTCGGGAACCGGGGTCGGCATTCACGCCTTGCCTTCGTGAACCTCTTCCGGAGTAGATGAAATGGAACGCAATTGGACAGGCGCCGTTGCTGGTGGATTACTGGGCACGCTCGTCATGACAGCGATCGGGCTATGGGTTGCGCCGATAATGGGCATACCCAGAATGAACCCGGCCGACATGCTGGCCGGCGCGATGGGCGGAAGCACGCTATTGGGTTGGGCGGGTCATCTGATG
Source organism: Gemmatimonadaceae bacterium (assembly GCA_024654005.1). Classification (GTDB taxonomy): domain Bacteria; phylum Gemmatimonadota; class Gemmatimonadetes; order Gemmatimonadales; family Gemmatimonadaceae; genus JACDCY01. Next base: position 9,878 of record JANLGX010000384.1, read on the forward strand.
GTCGGGATGATCCTCGCTCTCGTTTATGCCGTTGTCGCGACCCGCCTGAAGGGCCCGCCGCCGGTCCGTGGCGCCGTGTACGGGCTCGCTCCGTGGATTCTTGCGATGGTCGTGGTTACGCCGATGATGGGGATGCCCGTCTTTGGCGGAGCGGCGGCCACGGCCATGGGCAGCCTTATCGGGCACCTGGCGTACGGCGCCGTCCTCGGCGCCGTTTACGGGCTACCGGATGTAGCCCGCCATGCTGCTCCCGCGCGCGCCTGATCCACTCTAGGCCGCGAACCCGTCCGCTCTGAGCGTCGCGAGCACCCGCGCCTTGATTGCATCGGGGCGTGAGTGTTCGCGACGGCTCGCGGACAGCGCGCGCAGAAACGACTGCTCGAAATCGTGCTGCGGATGGCAGCGGTTGCAGACGACGAGATGCGCCCGCACGGCTTCTTCCCGATCCGGGGTAAGCTCACCATCCAGATAGTCCCACAGCTGCCGCATCACGGCATCGCAATCCAGCATTTCAGTCATCATTTGAAGTTCCTTTCCGCATGATTTCAGGAGTCTTTCCGGCCCCGAGACCGGCGTCACGCGCATGTTTGATAAGTCGTTCCTGCAGCAGTCGCCGTCCGCGAAAAAGCCTCGAGCGCACGGTCCCCTTCGGGATTTCGAGAATGCGCGCGGCATCCTCGTAGCTTTGCTCCTCGAGATCCACGAGCACCACTACTTCCCTGAACGGATCCGGCAGCGCGTCGACCGCGGCGCGGACCGCTTCCATCACCTCCGTTCGAGCAAACACGTCATCCAACCCATCGGCCTGCGCGGCCGTGTGGAGCGCCGCCGCCCCGAGCGCCTCCAGCTCCGCGTCCTCATGGGCCACGACACGCTGCTCGCGGCGCGAGGTGCGGAAGTGAGTGTTCCGGCAGATGGTGAACAGCCAGGCGCGACACTCCGAGCCCGGGACGAACTGATCCCACGCCCGAAAAGCTTTCAGATAAGTCTCCTGCACGAGATCCTCGGCGTCCGACTCATCGCGAGTGAGCGAAAGCGCGAACCGCGTGACCGCCGGCAAATGCGGCAGCGCCTCGTCCCGAAACCGCTCGTCAGGCGTACGCGGATCGGGTGAAGCGCCGATGACTTTTCTTATAAGCCGCTTCAGTGGTTCCTGGTTCCAGGGCATCGCTTCATTTCAGGGAGCAGACCGGCCAAACAGCCCATCGTATGATAAGGCACGAAAGCTCCCCCCGGTTCCCGACAAGGTACCGGCTCGCGCTGGCTCATCGCGCCGGTACCGCGCTCCAGCTCGGCGTTGAGCTCTCCTCCGACGAGCACTAGCCGGTCAGCGCCGGCCCCCCGATCCGCGGTGGCTAGTGGGCTTTTGCGGGCCGCTTGGCGGCGACTACCCCGCCGACCGGAGTCGGGGTCTGCCACGCGAGCTCTTCCCGCGTGTGCGTGGCGGGCGGGATGTATTCCGCCGCCCTGACCGGCTTGTGGGCGCGCACAACCGCTCCGAGGCCGGCCGTCACGGCCACCGCCGTCACGGTCACGGCGATCGCGCGCAGGATCAGAGCGGGGGTGCTGCTCCACGTCATGGCGGCGGCGGCGAGCCAGGGCACCAGGAAGAGCAGGAGTCCCGTGATCAGGCCGCCGAGCGCCGCGCCGCGCTGCGACATGGAGCGTTGCTTCGGCCCCATTACCGCCATTCCGCTGACCTGCGCCACCGCGAAAAAGCCGAGCGCGGCGATGCCCATCCACATGAGCAGGAACGCCACGATCGCGAAGGGGATCAGCAGGATGCCGATCAACGTGACGGTCAGAAGTATGAGGAGGACGATCAGCGCGGGGATCGTCGCGAGGTCGACGATCAAACCGGTAACGAGCGCGCTCATTGGTTCATCGCCCAGCGTGTCGGTGATGCGCCGCAGCTTTTCCGGCGCGAACACCAGTACGCCGAGTCCCAGCAGTATGAGTACCGCCGACCAGGCGAGAGTGAGCTTGAGCGCGCGCACGGTTGCCTGGCCCGGCGGAAGCGGCGGCACGCTGGCCCAGCTGCGCGCGTCGGCTATCGCTTCACGAAGCCCGGCGAAGATGAACGATCCCGTGAACGGGAACGCGGGCGCCACGCACGCGGAATCCGTCGCGGCGCGGGTCGCGGCCGGCTGCGGAGCCGGCGGCTGTGTGGCGGCGCTCGGCGATTGCGCGGCCGGCGCGGCCGGGGCGTCCTGCGCGCTTGCATG
>JANLGX010000387.1 GCA_024654005.1 Gemmatimonadaceae bacterium
CGTGGCCTCGCTCGCATAGCACCACTGTCCCTCCTCCTGCTCGCAGCTGTGACCGGTCCCCTCGGCGCACAGACCCCGGGCCGCCAGTCGACCGTGCGCTTCGAGATCACCTTCCCCGCCGAGCGAAGTCGCGCGCCGCTGGACGGCCGCCTGCTGCTGCTCATCTCGACGGACACCGCGGGCGAGCCGCGCTTCCAGATCAGCGATGCGCCGGGCACGCAGCAGGTCCTCGGCGTCGACGTCGATGGCTGGAGACCTGGAGAGACGCGCACAGTGGATGCGAGCGCGTTCGGCTATCCGCTTCGCTCGCTCGCCGACATGCCGCGCGGCACGTACCGCGTGCAGGCGCTCATCAACCGGTACGAGACGTTCCGTCGCAGCGACGGGCACGTCGTGAAGCTCCCGCCCGACATGGGTGAGGGACAACAATGGAGCCGCAAGCCGGGCAACCTGTACTCGACGCCACGCGCCGTCGCCCTCGATCCCGCAGCGAGCGACGTCGTGCGACTGACGCTGGACAACGAGATCCCGCCGGTCGCCGACTTCGCGAGACAGGAGACCGGCTACGTCAAGTACGTGCGGATTCGCAGCGAACGGCTGTCCCGGTTCTGGGGACGTGACATGCACCTCGCCGCGTGGGTGCTCCTGCCGTTGGGATTCAACGAGCATCCCAACGCGCGTTATCCACTCATGGTCTTTCACGGCCACTTCCCGGCCAGCCTGGGCGGATGGCGCGAGACACCGCCCGACACCACGCTCGCTCCCGATTTCAGCGCTCGCTTCAACCTGCGCGGCTACAACCGCATCCAGCAGGAGCACGCCTGGCAGTTCTACCGGGACTGGACCGGGCCCGAATTTCCGCGCGCGCTGCTGATCGAGATTCAGCACGCCACTCCATTCTACGACGACTCCTACGCCGTAAACTCGGCGAACAACGGACCGTACGGTGACGCGATTCAGTACGAGCTGATCCCCGAGATCGAGCGGCGGTTCCGCGGAATCGGACAGGGCTGGGCGCGATTCACCTTCGGCGGCTCGACGGGCGGCTGGGAAGCGATGGCCGTGCAGATGTTCTATCCGGACGAGTACAACGGCGCGTGGGTGGCATGCCCGGACCCGATCGACTTTCGCGCGTACACCGTGGTCAACATCTACGCGGATTCCAACGCGTACTACCGCGACGGTCCCTTCAAGCGCGTGCCGCGCCCCGGTCAGCGCAATTATCTCGGCCACCTCCTGACGACGCTCGAGCAGTCGAATCACCGGGAGCTGGCACTCGGCACACGCAGCCGCTCGGGCGACCAGTGGGACGTGTGGGAATCGGTCTATTCACCGGTCGGCGACGACGGCTATCCGAAGCCGATCTGGAACAAGCTCACCGGCGAGATCGACCATTCGGTGGCCGAGTACTGGCGCGAGAATTACGACCTCTCCCACATCCTGCGGCGCGACTGGCAGACGCTCGGGCCCAAGCTGCGCGGAAAGCTGCGCATCTACGTGGGCGACATGGACAACTACTACCTGAACAACGCGGTCTATCTCGTGGAGGATTTTCTGCGCTCCGCGGATCCTCCGGCGGAAGCTGTGGTGGACTATGGCGACCGCGCCGAGCACTGCTGGAACGGGGACCAAACGCGCGCCAATGCATACTCGCGCCTGCGTTACCCTCAGATGGTGCTGCCGTGGGCCGTGGAGAGAATGCTCCAGACAGCGCCGGCGGGTTCGGACGTTACCAGCTGGCGATACTGACGCTCGTCGCGTTCGAGATGCCGGGCGATCACGTTAATCCAGCGGTGACGCCCGGCGGATTGACGACAGCCGCTGATGTTATTACCGTGAGTACATGAAATCTATCGAGCTCAAGGTCGCGCGAATCGGCAACTCCCGCGGCGTACGGATTCCAGCAAAGACCCTCGACCGATACCGGATCGGCAGCTCCGTGGTGATGGAGGAGCGGAGCGACGGAATCCTCCTCCGGACACCGGGCGCCGTCAGCCCGAAGCTGTCCTGGGAAGAGACCGCGCGGGAAATGGCCGCCGAAGCTGGAGAGTGGGACGTGTGGGAGGTGACGGCTGCGGACGGGCTGAGCGAGATACCCTGGGAGCCGAAGCGTCCGGCCCGTGTAGCTGAGCGACCAGCGAGCTCGGAGGGACGCGGACGCAGCCGCAAGCGGTGAAACGGTACGATATCCGCTGGGCCGCTCTCGACCCAGCGCGCGGCTCCGAGATGGCTAAGACGCGGCCCGTCGTGATCGTGAGCCTGGACGTCCTGAATGCGCAGCTGCGGACGGTCACTGTTTGTCCCCTCACCACTCAGCTCCATCCTGGCTGGCGCTCCCGGCTCGGTGTCCGCGTCGGCCGCCAGGATGCCGAGATCGCGGTCGATCAGATTCGTACCATCAGCAAGACACGGATCGGACGCAGGCTTGGATCCCTGACCGACGACGAGGCGAGAGCGCTCCGGCGTCTCATCACGGAGATGTATGGCGAATAGGGCCGAAATTCACCCGAATCAGTCGACGGAGCAGGACTTCGACGTCGTGGTCGTCGGCGCCGGCCACGCCGGCACCGAGGCGGCGGTAGCCGCGGCCAGACTCGGCGCGACCGTGGGGCTCGTCACCAGCGCGCTCGAGACGATCGGCCAGATGTCGTGCAACCCCGCGATCGGCGGCGTGGCCAAGGGCACGGTGGTGCGCGAAGTGGACGCGCTCGGCGGCATCATGGGACGCGCGACGGACCTCTCGACCCTGCAGTTCCGGATGTTGAACCGCAGTAAGGGTCCGGCTGTCTGGTCCCCCCGCGCGCAGTGCGACCGCGGCCTGTACCGCCGCGCGGCGCGCACACTGCTCGAGCAACACGCCGGGCTGCAAACCATCCAGGGCACCGTCGCGCGGCTGCTCATGGACGGCGACTCGGTGCGCGGAGTCGAGACGCTCGAAGGCCGCCGCTTCGGCGCGACGGCAGTCGTGATCACAACCGGCACGTTTCTGCGCGGGCGCATGCACATCGGAACGACCACGCAGATCTCCGGCGGCCGGGCGGGCGACGCGGCGACCACGCATCTCGCCGAGCAGTTGGAAGATGCGGGTCTTCGGGTCGCGCGCTTCAAGACGGGGACTCCGCCGCGCATCGACGGACGCACCGTGGACTTCAGCTCGCTCGCGATCCAGGAGAGCGAGATCGATCAGTTCGATTACTCGTGGTCGCACTTCTGGACCGAGCCGCGCGTAGCGAACGGGGCCACGCGTCATCCGCCGCAGCTTCCCTGCTGGATCACGCACCTCGGCGCCGCCGGCAAGGAGATCATCACCCGCAACATCGAGCAATCCGCGATGTACGGCGGCGCGATCGCGTCGCGCGGGCCGCGGTATTGCCCGTCCGTCGAGGACAAGATCGTGAAGTTTCCCGCGGCCGAGAGTCACCAGCTCTTCCTCGAGCCCGAGGGACACGAGACGGCGGAGTTGTACGTGAACGGGCTGTCCACTTCGCTGCCCGCGCCTGTGCAGCTCGAGATCCTGCGCTCGATTCCGGGACTCGAGCAGGCGCGAATGAACCGCGCCGGGTACGCGATCGAGTACGACTATTATCCGCCGACGCAGCTCGACCAGACGCTCCAGGTGAAGTCCATTCCGGGGCTGTTCTTCGCGGGACAGATCAACGGCACGACGGGCTACGAGGAAGCGGCGGGACAGGGGCTCGTCGCCGGCGCGAACGCGGCACTGCGCGCGCTCGGCCGCGACCCGCTCGTGCTCGGGCGCGAGACTTCGTACATCGGCGTGCTCGTGGACGATCTCGTCACCCGGGGAGTGGACGAGCCGTATCGCCTGTTCACTTCGCGGTCGGAGTTTCGCCTGACTGTGCGGCAGGACAACGCGCTGCAGCGGCTCTCACCGATCGCGATCCGGCTGGGGCTCTACAACGACGAGGAGCGCGCGATCGCCGAGCGGCGCGTGGGGGAGGTTCGGGGCGCGATTGCCGCGGCCGAGAGCGGCAGCATCCGCCCCGAGCAGGCCGACCCCGTGCTGCTCCGCGCGGGCGGCGCGCCGCTCAAGCACGCGATGAAGATCAGCGAAGTGGCGAAGCGAAACGGTGTCGCGCTTTCGGAGCTATTCGCCGCCGTCGGAGCGGGGACGGAGCTGGGAGCCGACTCGGTGCTGAGCGCGGAGCTGGAGATCAAGTACGCCGGCTACTTCGAGCGCGAGCGGGCGCACGCGGACCGCATGTCACGCATGGGCGAGATGAAGCTGGAAGCCGACCTTCCTTACGAGGACATGACGATGCTCTCGTTCGAGGCGCGGCAGAAGCTGGCGCACGTCCGGCCGCGCACGCTGGCGCAGGCGTCACGGATACCGGGGGTGAACCCGAGCGATCTGCAGAATCTGGTGATCGAGGTCGAGCGCTGGCGGAGGGGGTTGGTGATTAGTGATTAGTGACTAGTGACTAGTGACTAGTGACTAGTGAGTGCTCGGCAGCTACGTCCTCACGCTGCGCGGCGATCGCGACGACTGCCACGGCGATGCAGACTCCACCCACCAGCGTCGTCCAGCGCAGCCGCTCACCCAGCAGCACGATTGCGAGCATCGTCGTGAAGAACGGCTCGGCGGTGGCGATGATGCTGGTGCGGCCAGCGCCAAGAATTTTCAGCCCTCCCAGCAGCGTCAAAAACGCGATCACCGTGCACACGATCGCGAGCAGGAGCGCATAGATCCAGGCGGCGGCGGTCGGTGGGGCAGCGAGCGCGCCCAGCATAGCCGCGTCCGGCAGCCACGGACGCGACGACACGACGCCGGCGAGGAAGAACGTGAGCAGCGCACCGAGGATGATGTAGAACGAAGCGGCTATGGGCGGTATCGCGCGCTGCAGGTGATTGACGATCGGCAGGTAGGTGGAGTACAGCAGCGCCGCGGCGAGGCCGAGCACGATTCCCACCGGGTTGAGGTGCGTGCTGGCGCCCACGCCCGGTATGCCGATCATGAGAGCGACTCCGGTCATCGCCAGCAGCAGGATTCCCGCGCGCTTGGGCGTCAGCGGATCGGTGCCGCGCGCGGCACCGGTGAGCGCGAGCCATGCGGG
>JANLGX010000391.1 GCA_024654005.1 Gemmatimonadaceae bacterium
GGTGGCAACGGTGCAGCATCCAGCGCCCGCTCTGCCAGACCCTTCCCTTCGCCAAGATCCCCAAAACGCCAGCCGCGCCCCGGATCGTATCCAACGCCCATACCTGCAAGGAAAGGTCGGACCGCTGGCGATGCGCTCGATACAAGGAACTTTGCCCATTCCTTCGCGATGTCTTTGGCTTCCGCTTCTCCGAAGCCTTCCCGCGCCAGGACACCGATACTCCGCGCCACGGCCTTCACAAACTGTTCTTGCGGGAACAGGTTTACTACCGTCCCACCGGGCAACGTTATGTTGCCGAATCCCGGCTTACTCGGGTCGAACTCGAACTCTTCCAGCCCAACGTAGTCATTGAGCAATTTGCCGACGCCAAGCAGGGCCCCGGCAGTCGATGTGATGGTGGCAGCGGCCAGTACGCGATCCACTCGCGTCCCGCCGGTCAGCCCACGGGCCACCTGGCTGACTTGCTGTATCTGCGCCCGGCGCATCGATGGCGACAGGAGAAACGCCTTCTCGAACTGTGCCCTCCCGGTGTCCTGTGCCAGTTTGCCCGCGCCCGTAGCAGCATTGGCCCATGCCGCTGCATTGCTCCGCACCAGCGGGTCAGAGATGTCTGCACCGCTTGCCTTGGCAAGAATCAGGTTCCCCTCGTAAACGACGTTGCGAATGTTGGTCAGCACCGTCTTGAACTGGAAGTCCGTGAGCAAGCGGGTAGCCGGGACAAGCGCCTTTTCGTCGAGGAACTGCCCACCCTTCCCAAGATGCCGCAGAAGCGTTCCCTCGTTCGTCAGGTCGGTCACGCCCTTGCTCGACTGCGCGACGCCATCAAGCTGGTAGACGATCCGCTTGGGCAGCGTCACATCCGCTAACGTCGTGTCTACACTCGGCAGGTGCGCCATGTGAAGCAATCTGTTCACCGACCCTACAAGGAACTGCGCCGCGTTGGTCGTGCCAACCTTCAAACCTTGCTGGCCGAACACGGCCAGGTCACCAATACCAAACTGTGTGTTCTTCAGTTCCTGCGAAATGGACGCCAGTCCGCTTATGGCCCCCTCTGAGCCGTAAGGCAGCGACTTCGCCTCATCCAGGGCATCGAGGACGTGCTGCGGTACGTTCTCCCCGTACCGCGCCCGAACTTCGGCATCCTGCAATAGCTTGGCTACCGTCTTAGCCATATTGGGTGCCATGCCTTGCGCTTCCAGCGTGGATCGCAACACCGCCCGCTGGTCGATCAGCGCCGCCGTAAACGAATCACTCACTTCACCCGTAACGCCCGCGTACAGCGACCGCACCAGCCCTGGCGCATCGTCGCCCACTGCATCAAGGTGCATCTCGGTTTGCTTGAGCCAGAGACGGATGGCCTCAATGTGATCCTGACGCAGCGCCGACGACTGGTACGGGATTTCCCCTAGCATCTTCTCCGCACGCTGAATGACCATCTCCGAGTTGGGATGCTTCAGGTCGTATGCCTCATTGGTGCGGGCCTCTGCCCGGCTGCCCTTCGCAACCTCAGACTGTTCCGCTTTGAACGCCTTTGCCTGTTGGCCCGCTTCGGCGCGTGACGCCCGGTCAATCATCAGCCGCTCTGCTTCGTTCTGTTGTGCTATTCCCCGTGCCCGCGCCTCTTCCGCCGCCTTTTGCAGACGCGTATTCGTCGGGTCCATGTACGCCTGGCGCTGGAGGTTGTCAGCAATCTCTATCTGGCGCTGAGCGGTCACTTCCAACCGCGCCACTCTCCGGCCATCCACCACGGCCCGCCGGCCGATTTCGGCCAGGTCCGCATCGGTCAATTCCGGCGTCGTGATGATGCGCCCGCGGTTCGCGCGCACGATGCTGTCTGCAACCTCATCGCCGTAGATAGTGCGAAGTAGCTTGATCTCATTCGGCTGCAATCCCTCCCCGGCCTGCAACTTGTCGAGCGCCTTCAATGCCCGGAGCGTATCGAACTGCTTGCCCGCAGACCCTTCGATGATCTCGCGTACGAGCTGCGACTGTACCTCTGGCGTCAACTCCAATGGCGCGGCGAACGTCTGCCGTAGTGGTCCCGCTGTCGCGCCACCACGGGCAGCCTGTAGCGCCTCATCAATGGTTGCGCTCGGTTGCAGCCCCTCGATGGCCGCACCAATGCCCGACGCTTGCTTGGCTCTGCCTGCGCTTATCTCTGCCGCCGCTGTTCCGGTGCGCCGAATGGTCGTCTCTTGCTGGAGCGCATCAAGCAACGTCCGGCGCGCATCCATGACCGGATTCGGCCCCGGCTCTACCGGCCCGAACTTCCCGCCGCCAAACTCACCACGCGACACGAACTGCCCCGGCGCCACCTCGATCGGCTCGTCAAGGTACCGCCCCAGCGCCGGGATACCCGCATCCACGCCCTTGATGGCCCCAGCAGCGCCCAGGCCACCGATAAGCCCGCCCTCGATGCCGCGCAACCATGCAGGCTGCTCCCCGAACAGCGGGACACTCGCGCCACGTTCCCCCGCCGCCTGTTCCGCGCCAAACCGCGCCCCGATGTCGATGCCCATC
>JANLGX010000396.1 GCA_024654005.1 Gemmatimonadaceae bacterium
AAGGAGTCTGAGCTTACTGCTGGGCCTGGTGTTGCTGCCGGTCGCAGCAGAAGCTCAGTCTGCTGCGATCTCGGGCCGGGTCATCGACCGTGCGACCCAACAGCCTCTCGCCGAAGCGCAGGTGTTGGTTGTCGGCACGCAGCGCGGAGCGCGGACTGGGGCGGATGGGGTGTACCGGATCGGCAATGCGCCGGCCGGCGCGCAACAGCTTCGTGTCATCCGCATCGGCTATCAGTCCCAAGTCCGGGCGGTGAACGTAGGCATCAGCGGCACGGCTTCTGTCGACTTCACGTTGGACCCATCGGCGACAACGCTCGATGAGGTCGTCGTCACAGCTACCGGTGAGACGCAGCGCCGGCGCGAGAGCGGCGTGACGACGGCGCGCATTGACGCATCCGATGTCGTTATCGCGAACGTACAAAATTTTTCGGATGTACTCTCCTCCCGCGCGGCTGGCGTCACAGTTCAGCAGGCCGGAGGCACCACGGGCGGAACGTCGCGAATACGCATCCGCGGCTCGAACAGCATCAATCTGTCCAACGATCCGCTCCTGGTCATCGACGGCGTGCGCGCGAACAACAACCCCAACTCGACTTCGATCGGGGTTGGCGGCCAGGCGCCGTCGCGGTTCAACGACATCAACCCCGATGACATAGAAAGCATCGAAGTCATCAAGGGCCCGGCTGCTTCCGCTCTGTACGGAACAGCGGCGGCCAACGGCGTGATTCAGGTGACCACCAAGCGGGGCCGGGCCGGCAAGGCTCGCTGGTCGACCTCGCTCGAGTATGGCAACATACGAGAGATCGGAGTGTACCCCGACAATTATGCCCAGATCGGGACGCTGAACAACGGTAGTAGGTTCAATCGCTGCAACCTCGATTTTCAGGCGCGGAGACTGTGCACGCCGAAGCCGGATTCGCTGGTTTCGACCAATCCCATCCGCAACACAGGTCTTTTCCGTGAAGGCTGGCGCGCGTCGTACGGCGCTAACGTCAGCGGTGGTAGCGACGTCGCCCAGTATTACATCGGCGGCGATTTCGAGCGTGAGGAAGGCGTGTACCTGATCAATCATCTGCGGAAGACGAACATCCGCGCAAATATCAACTCGCAGCCCCGGTCCAACGTTACGGTGGCTTTTAACAGCGGGTACACCTCGAGTCGTCTGCGACTTCCGCAAAACGACAACAATTCCTTCGGCGCGATATCGGGAGCGCTGATCGGTAAGGCATTCGACTGTTTCGGGCCCACGCGCGACGTTTCGTGCGGCTCCGACACCACCGGGCGTGGCTATCTCAACGCCAACCATCCGGCCCAGCGCTTCTTTGCCATTGATACGCGACAGGCCGTCGAGCACTTCATCGGCTCGGCCAACGTCACCTGGCAACCCATGAGCTGGCTCAATCTGATCGGTGTCGGCGGGTACGACATGATCGACCGCCACGACAGCGAAACGATTCCTCAGAACGCCATCCTTATTTTCGTAGCCGATGGTTCGCGCGAATCCAACCGCGCGCAGATCCGGACTTACACCGGGAACGGTTCTGCCATCGGCACGTTCCAGCTACACCCAAGCCTGCGGTCGGTGACCACAGCAGGCGGGCAGTGGAACCGCGAGAAATTCGAGCGGACCGATGCATACGGCGAGACGCTGCTTCCGGGCACGGGCTCGCTGAACGGTGTCAGCACCCAGTTTGACGTCGACGAGTCGAGCAGCGACGTCGTGACGGTCGGCGGAATTCTCCAGCAGCGGCTCGAGTGGCGCGACAAGGTCTTTCTCAGCGCCGCCGTCCGTGCGGACAAAAACAGCAACTTCGGTGTGACCCTTCCTTTCGTGAGGTATCCATCGGCTAGCCTGTCGTGGGTAATTGGCGAGGAGGGTTTCTTCCCCCAGACCGATTTCATTCGCGGCTTTCGTCTGCGCGCCGCGTACGGCGAGTCCGGCCAGCGTCCGGATTTTCGCCAGGCAGACAGATTTTTCAATCCCGTCGCGGTCAGTGTGCAGGGTGAGGATGTCTCCGGGGTCACGATCGGTGGCGCGGGCAACGCGGAGCTCCGCCCCGAGCGGACTCGCGAATTCGAGTTCGGATTCGAAGCGGACCTCCTGTCCGATCGGGTTGGCGTGGAGTTCACGCGCTATTCCAAGCAAACCCGCGACGCTCTCATAGGCCGACGGCTTGCTCCCTCCGTGGGGGCGACGACCACACAGCTCGTGAATCTTGGCCAGGTCGACAATAAGGGCTACGAGTATCTGATCAATTTGAACGCATTCAGCTCCGATCGGTTCAAGGCAGAGCTTACTATCAACGGTTCCGTCAATGACAACAAGGTCGTGGACCTGGGCAAGGACATCACTCCTATCATATTCGGTCTCGGCGGCGATTCGCAGCGACACCAGAACGGGTTTCCGTTAGGCGCGTACTTCGGCCGCAGGATCGAATCCTTCGCCGACAAGAACGGCGACGGCATGATCAGCCGGGTCAATTGCCCCACGTACGGCACGACGAGCAACCCGCAGATCGCCGGTGGGCCGGAGTGCGAGATCGTCCTTTCCGACAGCCTGGAATTTCTGGGCAATCCCCTGGGGCGGACGCAGCTCTCGCTCGCGCCTGCCATCACCATCAGCTGGTTGAGGGTGCAGGCGCTGTTCGATCACCGGGGCGGCGTCACGCTGAACAACAGCACCGAGTTCTTCCGGTGCGGGTCCATATTCACGGTAAGTCGGTCCATTAACGACAAGACGCAGCCGCTCGACCAGCAGGCGCGCTGCGTTGCGGTGTTCATGGGAACTGGCGGAACGTTCATGGAGGACGCGAGCTTTACGAAGCTCCGTGAGCTCTCGTTCACCTTCACGGCGCCAGACCGCTTCGCTCGCGCGCTGAGAGGCACCGGGCTTACCGTCACGGTGGCGGGCCGCAATCTCAAGACCTGGACCGACTATACGGGCCTCGATCCCGAGCTCAACAACTCGGCCGCGGCCAACTTCAACACCGCCGATTTCCTGACGCAACCGCCCATTCGGTACTGGGTGACGCGCGTCAACCTCACCTTTTAGCGCGAGTCTATAAAGATATGACGTACTCATATGACGTGCAGCCAGGGGTTCCGCCCTCGGCTGCGGCCGCGCGCAGAGGCGTGGCCTTCATGCTACCGCTGCTCTTGTTTGCTCTTGCGGCGTGCAACACGGACAAGCTTCTGGAGGTGGAGGACCTGGATGTCGCGACTCCAGGGTCGTTGGAATCCGAGCAGGCGCTTTCCGTGGTTCACGCGGGCGCCATCGGCGACTTCCAAGTGGCCTACGGCGGCAACGGAGGAGCCGAAGGGCAAATCACCATCTCGGGCATGCTCGCCGACGAGTGGCGCAACTCCGAGACGTTTCCTACGCGCATCGAGGTGGATCAGCGAATCATTCAGGAGCAAAACGCCACGATGACCGGTGTCATGCGCGATGTCCAACGTGCGCGCGCGGCCGCGGATTTTGCCGGAGCTAAATTTCAGGCGCTTGCGCCGACGGATATTCGCCGAGCCGAGCTGCTGAATCTGGCCGGCTACGCGATTGTCTTGATGGCCGAGAACTATTGTTCGGGCATTCCGATCAGCAGACTCACTGAGACAGGTGAGCTGGAGTTCGGTGAGCCGCGTACCACGGACCAGCTTCTGGATGACGCGATAGCGAAGTTCGATTCGGCGATTGTGTTAGCGGGTGCTGCTGGCGCAGGCGGAGCGACAGAGCTGAACATGGCGCGCGTCGGCCGCGGTCGCTCATTGCTCAACAAGGCCGACTTCCCCGGCGCGGCCGCGGCCGTAGCTGCGGTCCCAACGGACTTCGTTTATGTGATCTTCCATTCTTCGGGCACCGGGCGCCAAAACAATGGACTCTGGGTGTTTCAGAGAATTGCGAGTCGCTGGACTGTCGCGGATCTGGAAGGAACGAACGGTCTTCCGTATATCTCGGACGATGATCCGCGGGTTCCCACGGAGCCGGCAGGCAGGCTTGGATTCGACGGGGCTACGCCGCTGATCTTCCAGAACAAGTATCCCGATCGGGATTCGCCTGTACCGCTCGCGGAGGGGATCGAGGCGCGTCTGATCGAGGCAGAAGCCGCTCTGCGGGCGGGAAATCTCGTCGGCTACACGACGGCGTTGAATGCGTCCCGGTCCGAGCAGGGCCTCGATGCCGTCGTGCCACCGGCCACCGCGACGGAGCGACAGGACCAGCTCTTCAAGGAGCGGGCGTATTCGCTCTGGCTCACATCGCACAGGCTCGGCGATCTCCGCCGCCTTATCAGGCAGTACGGGCGAACGGAGAGCCAGGTTTTCCCGACCGGACCGTACTTCAAGGGCGGTGAGTACGGCACCGACGTGAACCTGATTATTCCGTTCGACGAGAAGAACAACCCGAACTTCCAGGGATGTCTCGATCGGAACGCCTAGCTCGTCGCGGGTGACAACGCGTAAGCAAACGCGGCGGCCGATCGGCCGCCGCGTTTTCCGTTAAACCGGGTGCTTTCGGGAAGCGACGACTCGCATATCGCCCGAGACTCAAACGCGCCGACAAATCACGAACCCGCCTTGCTGACTATTACGATCACGCCCCCCCCGGAGTTCGTACCTTCCTGCACAGTTCCATCCATCCCATTGAGCAGCTGAATCCAGGCGATTGAGGCCGCCGGAATATCGCGGAGAAACCGCACGTCGCTTATTCTGGCGCCGTCCACGATCACCCTCGGAATGTCGCTGCCGTAAAGAACCAGGCTCGTGCGACCGCGCCGGGATTTGATCTCGGCTGGACGTCCTGTGCCCGCGTCGCGGGACATGCGGTAGAGACCGGTACGGCGGAGGACCTCCCAGGCGTTGGCTACCCGGTACGAGGCGATCATCTCTTCGGTGATGATACGTCCGGGTGGCAAAGCCTGCGTGGCGTCGAGCGGTCGTATGGATGCGCATCCCGAGAACAGGACAACCGGGGCGCAGGACAGGACGCAACATGCGAGCGTGCGGACTCTCATATCTCGACCTCCAGGTCGAGTAGTGGCTCCCTGAGTATGGTGCAAAGGTCTCTGGCAAGCAAGGGACTCGTCGCCGGCGCCGACAAATGCGCAAGCGTCTCGAACGCTTCGCCCACAGACACTCGTACTGGTACGCCTCATGCGCGCGTGATGCTTGCTGCGTTCAGAGAGGAGGATACTTGTATGAGCATGACACAGCGTTGGACGATCGTGGCTGTCGTGCTGGGGGCGACTCTAACGTGCACCGACGACGACGGCGTCTCGCCGCGCTTCACCGAGCTCTTCACGACTCCTGCCGGTCTCGCCGGCGCGGCCGAGCGGCCGACGCCCGTGACGACCGGCGCCAGCGGCGACTTCGTCGCCGAGGTGCGCGACACCGCGACTATCGGCGGGAAGAGGGACAGCCTGGCTGTGTTGCGCTTCGAGCTGGGCGTGCGAAACATCAACGCGGCGACGATGGCTCACATCCACGCCGGCGGGCCCGAAGCCGCGGGACCCGTGATGGTCTTCCTGTTCAACGGTCCCACGACGGGAAGCAACTTCACCGGGATCCTGTCGAGCGCCGAGATCACCCGCGCGTCAGCGTTCAACGCGCCGTTCAATCTCGATTCGGTGCTCACCCGGATGCGGAACGGCACCGCGTACGTGAACGTGCACACCAGCGCGAATCCCGGGGGAGAGATCCGCGGGCAGATTCAGCGCAACTGATCCAGCGGCACCGTCACCGGGGTGAGGTCGAAGAGCCTGGCGAGCGCGTTGGTGGCTGTCCGCGCGACGCGCTCGAAGGCTACCGCGCCGGCCGGAAGCTCACGGGCTATCGAGGTCATCGTGACGTCCTGAATGCCGCAGGGGACGATCAGGTCGAAGTACGAGAGATCGGTAGTCACGTTGAGCGCGAAGCCGTGCCACGTCACCCAGTCGCGCGCGTGCACGCCTATCGACGCGATCTTCTTCCCGCCGGTCCACACGCCGGTGTAGCCGGTGTTCCTCCCGGCGGCGATCCCCAGTGCCTCGAGCGTGTCGATGAGCGCCTGCTCCACTGTGCGCAGGTACCAGTGCAGGTCCTGCTTGTGCCGCTTGAGGTCGATTATCGGGTAGCCGACGAGCTGCCCCGGCCCGTGAAAGGTGACGTCGCCGCCGCGCTCCACCTCGAACAGCTCCACGCCGCGCAGCTTCAGCAGCTCGGGCGACGCCGTGACGTGCGCGTCCTTGCTGGATCTCCCCAGGGTGACGACGGGCGGATGCTCCATGAGCAGCAGCACGTCTTCGGGAATCTTCCCCGAGATGCGGTCAGCGGCGACCGACCGCTGCAGCTCCAGCGCCTCGGCGTAGGGCATGGTGTGGAGGTCGCAGGTCCAGAGCTGGGGCATGGGCATCAGACTGGTGATTGGTGATTGGTGATGAGTGATTAGTAACAGCAACGACACGACTCACTTTTGCGGATGTCGTTGTTTCTTCCCTTACTAATCACTAATCACTAATCACTAATCACCACTCTAGGCGTGTATCAGCCTGCCAAGCGAATCGAGTGCTGCTTCGGCCACCGCCTCGGCCAAAGTGGGATGAGCGTGAATCGCGAGATCGATTTCCTCCACGGTGAATTCGTTCTCGCGGGCCACGGCGAGCTCGTGAATCAGCTCGGTCGCGTGCGCGCCGACGATGTGCGCGCCGAGGATCTCGCCGTACTTCGCGTCGCGGATGATCTTCACGAATCCCTCGGTCTCGCCGGACGTGCGCGCCCGGCCGTTGGCGGAGAAGGGGAACTTTCCGACCTTGTACTCGAGCTTCTGCTCCTTGCACTGCTGCTCCGTCAGCCCGATGGACGCGACCTCGGGATGACAGTAAGTGGCGTTCGGGATGTTGGAGTAGTTGACCCCGTGCGTTGCGTGGCCCGCCAGGATCTCCGCGAGCACCACCCCCTCGCGCGAGCCCTTGTGCGCCAGCATCGGCGGGCCGGCAACGTCGCCGATGGCGTAGATGCCCTTCGCGCTCGTCTCCATCCGCTCGTTGATCTCGACGAAGCCGCGGTCGTTGATCTTGACCCCCGTCTCCTTGAGGCCGATGTCGTCGATGTTCGGCGCGCGTCCGGCGGCGACGAGGACCTTCTCGACTTCCAGGTCGTTCTTCTTCCCGCCCGCCTCGACGGTCAGCTTCACCGAGCTCTTGCCGACCTTCACGTTCGAGATCTTGGCGCCCGTGATCACGTCGATCTTCCGCTTCTTGAACGCTCTCGTCAGCTCGGCCGAGCAGTCGGCGTCCTCCAGCGGGAGAATGACGGGCGCGATGTCTATCAGCGTCACCGCCGTGCCGAAGGCGTTGAACACGTCCGCGAACTCGCAGCCGACGGCGCCGGCTCCGACTATCGCCATCGTCTTCGGCGCCTGCTCGAGCGTCAGCGCCTCGTCGGAGGAGATGACGGTCGTCTTGTTGAGCTCGAGGCCGGCCTGAGGCAGCCCCTTCACCCGCGAGCCGGTGGAGATCACTATTGCCTTTTTCGCGTCGTGCTTCTCGTCCTTCCCGTCCGCGGTCTTGACCGACACCGTGTTCTTGCCCGCGAGCTTCGCCGTACCCTTGATGTGCGTGATCTTGTTTTTCTTGAGGAGGAATTCGACGCCCTTCGAGTTCTGCGTGCTGACCGCGCGCGAGCGCTTCATCGCGACCGAGTAGTCGAGCTTGACCTCGCCGACGCTCACGCCGAACTCGGACGCGTGCTTCACGCGGTTGGCGATGGAAGCCGCCTCGAGCAGCGCCTTGGCCGGGATGCATCCCCACAGCACGCAGGTGCCGCCGAGTCCGTCGCGCTCGACGACCGCGACTGACAGGCCGAGCTGCGCGCTGCGAATGGCGCCGACATATCCTGCCGGTCCGCCGCCGATGAAGATCACGTCGAAAGTAGCCATCAGTACACCAGCATTAGAGGGTTCTCGATGAGACGCCGCAGCGTCTGGAGGAACTTCGCGCCCGTGGCGCCGTCGATGACGCGGTGATCGCAGCTCATCGTCACGTTCATCCGCTTGCGGATGGCTTGCGCGCCGTCAACCGCCACGACGCGCTCCTCCACACTGCCGACCGCGAGGATCCCGGCTTCGGGCGGATTGATGATCGCGGTGAAGTGGTCGATCCCGAACATGCCGAGGTTCGATACGGAGAACGTCGCGCCCGTGTACTCCTCCGGCTTGAGCTTCCGGTCGCGGGCGCGCTTGGCGAGCTCGCGCGCCTCGCGCGAGATGTCGGCGAGACCCTTTCTGTCGGCGTCGAAGATCACCGGCGTGATGAGTCCGTCCTCGACCGCGACCGCCATCCCCACGTGCACGCGGTTGAAGTAGCGCATCTTGTCCCCGAGCCAGTGCGCGTTCACCTCCGGGTGCTGCTGCAGCGCGGTCGCCACGGCCTTCAGCACGATGTCGTTGAACGAGACCTTGTACTGGTCGCCGAGCTCGATCATCGCCTCGCGCATCTCCGCGACGCGCTCGACGTCGAGCTCGGCCGTCAAATAAAAGGTCGGCACGGGGCCGATCGACTCGGCCAGCCTGCGCACGATGGTCTTCCGGATCTGGGTGAGCGGGATGTCCTGGTAATCGCCTTCGGTGGAGATCCTTCGCTCAGCCACCGGAGCCGCGGCGCGTTGCGCGACCGGCGCGGCCGCGCCGAGCTGCGGCCGGGTCGCGGCCTGCTCGATGTCGCGCTTGACGATGCGGCCGCCCGGACCGGATCCTTGGACGGTGCCCAGCTCTACGCCGCGGTCGGAGGCGAGCTTCCGTGCGAGCGGGGAAGACCGCACGCGATCGCCGGGCTCGGCGTCGCCGGCTCCCAGTGCCGCGCCCTGCGACGCGGTCGCGAATCGCTCATGCCCTCGGCGGTCGCGCTCCTGCGGGGGAGTGGATGCCTCACCCTGCGAATGCGCGGGGTCTTCTGGAACGGAGGTCCGCGCGTCGCGGGGCCGCTCCTGTGCCGGAGCCTCGGCTTTCGGCTCCTCGGCCTTCGGCGCCTGCGCGTCAGCCGCGCCGCCCGCCAGCTCGTCGATGTTCTCGTCCGCGGCGGCCACGATCGCGATCAGCTGTCCGACCGGCGCCGTGTCGCCCTCGTTGATCAGCCGCTTGCGCAGCACTCCGTCGCCGCGCGCGACCAGCTCCATCACGGCCTTGTCGGTCTCGATCTCCGCGAGGATCTCGCCGGACTTGACGGCGTCACCTTCGTTCTTCGTCCATTTGACGAGGCGGCCCTCTTCCATCGTCGGAGAAAGCGCCTCCATCACGACTTTAGTGGCCATTGGCGATCACTCGAGGTACAGGACTTTGCGCACGGCGGCGGTCAGCTTCTGCGCGTCGGGCTTGGCCGCGCGCTCCAGATTCTTCGCGTACGGCATCGGCACGTCGGCCTGGTGCACGCGCAGCACGGGCGCGTCGAGAAAATCAAAGCACTCGCGCTGGATGTAATCCACGACCTGGGCGCCGACTCCGCACATCTCCCAGCCTTCCTCGACGACGACCGCTCTGTTCGTTTTCTTCACCGACTCGGCGATCGCCTCGACGTCCATCGGGCGGATCGTACGGAGATCGATCACGTCGAGATTGATCCCCTCCTTCGCGAGCGCGTCCGCGACCTGGATCGCGATGAGCACAGTCTTGCCGTGCGCGATGACCGAGCAGTGCTCACCCTGGCGCTTGCGCTCGGCCTTGCCGAGGGGGATGAGGATCTCCTCGCCTTCGGGGACCTCGCCCTTGGTGTTGTACAGCATCTCGCCCTCGAGGAAGACTACGGGGTTTTCGTCCCGGATCGCGCTCTTCAGCAGCCCTTTCGCGTCGTACGGCGTCGCGGGCGTAACGACCTTGAGGCCGGGGATGTGGGCGAGCCAGCTCTCCCACGCCTGCGAATGCTGCGCGGAGAGCTGCAGCGCCGCGCCGTTCGGGCCGCGAAACACCATCGGGATGGGGAACTGCCCGTTGGACATGTACAGCATCTTCGCCGCGGCGTTCACCACCTGGTCGAGGGCTAGCAGCGCGAAGTTCCAGGTCATGAACTCGATGATCGGACGCAGCCCGACCATCGCCGCGCCGACGCCGATGCCGGCGAAGCCCAGCTCCGCGATCGGAGTGTCCACCACGCGCATCGGGCCAAATTGGTCCAGCAGCCCGCGCGACACCTTGTACGCGCCGTTGTACTCGCCCACCTCCTCGCCCATCAGGAAGACGCGGTCGTCGTGCTGCATCTCCTCGCGGAGCGCCTGGTTGAGCGCGTCGCGGTAGGTGACTATGGGCATGGCCGTGACTAGTGACTAGTGACTAGTGATTCCACGACGACATTCTTATACAACTCCTCCAACTCTGGCTCGGGGCTCGCGTCCGCGAAGTCCCACGCGTCCTGCACCTCGACCTTGATCTCGTCGTCCAGCTTGGCGTAGGCGGCATCGTCGATCTCGCCCGCCTCCGTCATGCGGTTGTGCAGCAGGATGATCGGATCGCGGCGCATCTCCTGCTCGAGCTCCGCCTTCGTCCGGTACGTGCCGCTCACGGCGTCGGACATGGAATGACCCATGAAGCGGTACGTGCGCATCTCGAGCAGCGTCGGAGTCTTCTCCGCCCGCGCGCGATCGACCGCCCGCGTCACTGCGTCGCGCACGGCGAACACGTCCTGCGCGTCCACCGACTCTGCGGGGATGTTGTACGTCGCCGCGCGCGCGTTCACGTCCTCGTTCGCCATGGCGCGCGACACCTCCGTCCCCATTCCGTACCGGTTGTTCTCTATGATGAATACGGCTGGGACCTTCCACAGCCCCGCCATGTTCAGCGCTTCGTGAAACGCGCCGATGTTCACCGCGGCCTCGCCGAAGAAGCACAGGCAGACCTGGTCGCCGCCGCGGTACTTGATCGCGAACGCAACGCCGGTGGCGAGCGGAATGTGCCCGCCCACGATGCCGTGGCCGCCGAGGAAGTTGAGCTTGGCGTCGAACAGGTGCATGGAGCCGCCCTTGCCGCCCGCGCAGCCATCGCGCCGGCCGAACAGCTCGGCCATCACCGAGCGCGGGGTCATCCCGCGCGCGAGCGCCTGGCCGTGGTCCCGGTACGCCGTCACCACGTAGTCGTCCGGCCGCAGCACCGAAAGCGCGCCCGTACTGATCGCCTCCTGCCCGATGTACAGGTGGCAGAAGCCGCCGATCTTGCCGAGCGCGTACGCCTCGGCGGCCCGCTCCTCGAAGCGGCGCTGCAGCAGCATTGAGCGGAGGAAGCTGTGATTCAGCTCCGAGTTGCTCTTCGAGCTGGTGGACTTGGGAGGCTTTTTTGCCATTAAAAGAGCAGCTCCCTCACGCCACTCCCGCCGACTGCACCTGCTCCCACGCGTGGTAGCTGGAGCGTACGAGTGGACCCGATTCCACGTGGCGGAAGCCCATCGCCATGCCCGCCTCGTACAGCTCGCGGAACTCCTCGGGCTTCACGTAGCGGTCGAGCGGGATGTGCGAATCCGACGGGCGCAGGTACTGGCCGAGCGTGAGGATGTCCACATCGACCTCGCGCAGCTCGGACATGGTCTGCTTCACCTCCTCCAACGTCTCGCCCATGCCGAGAATGATTCCGGTCTTGGTGGGGATGTGCGGCGCGATCCGCTTGGCCATGCGGAAGATCTTGAGCACGCGCTCGTACCGACCCCCTGGCCGGCAGCGCTTGTACAGGCGCGGTACCGTCTCCGTATTGTGATTGTAGATCTCGGGGCCGGCCTCGAGCACCAGGCGGATGCTCGGCTCGCTCCCCTGGAAATCGGGTACCAGGACTTCGACAGAGCAGGCGGGCAGCCGGTCGTGGATCTGGTGAATCGTCTCCGCGAAGATGTACGCGCCGAAATCGGGCAGGTCGTCCCGGTCGACCGAGGTGATGACGGCATGCCGCAGCCCCATTCGGGCGATCGCTTCCGCGACGCGCGCCGGCTCGGCGACGTCGTACGTGGGCGGCCGGCCGTGCTTCACCGCGCAGTACGCGCAGTTTCGCGTGCACGTGTCGCCCAGGATCATGAACGTGGCGGCGCCGTGCTCCCAGCACTCGCCCACGTTCGGACAGTGCGCTTCCTCGCAGACGCTGTGCAGGTCGAGCTCCCGCATCATTTGCCGGAGCTTCAGGTAATTGCCTCCGCCCGGAGCGCGGACCTTCAGCCAGCCCGGCTTTCGCTCGGGCAGGGCCTCCGACCTGTGTCGTCCCAGAATCTGGTACAGCGGTTGATTCACGGCGGCGTCCCCGAGCTCGACAGGCGGCATTGGACTGTCAATGTATGCTAGAACCGGCCCGGACGGTATCGTGGGGCAGCAAAATTTAGGACGTCCTCAAATACAAGATTTGCGACTATTTCCGCCGTGAGCGGAGCAAGCAGGACGCCATTTCGGGAGTGGCCGGTCGCGTACACGATTCTCGGGGCGTGCGGGCCGCCGCCGGCGATTGCGACGTCGGCTGAGTGGGAGGCCTTAATAGTGACTAGTGACTGGTGACTAGTGAAGGCTGAAACACCTGCAGCCGGATTTCGTATTTACTCTGACGAGCTAAAGGATATGATTAGCCAAGGGCTAACAGCCGATAGCCAACAGCGATCTGGAGAACCGTATGATACGCACAATTCTGATGACCGGCCTGTTCGCCATGCTCGGGCTGTTCGCCCTGGGTCTGGTGTTCAAGATCTTCGGCGGGTTGCTCGGTATCGCCATCTGGCTGGTCGTAGTGGCGGTCAAGATAGCCATCGTCGGGGCGATCGCGTATCTCGCGATCCGCATCGTCAGCCCGGGCACGGCGCGGCGTCTGCGCGAGCGGTGGTCGGAGACGCGGGTCAGGACGTACTGAGGAACGGTGATTGGTGATTAGTGATTAGTGATTGGGAACTTCACTAATCACTAATCACGAATCACTAATCACGCTCACCTGCCGGGCGTGAACGATCGCAGAAACAAATTCAGCGACCCGAACGCAACCTTCGTCTTCAGCTGCAGCACCATCCGGCGATCGTCGTCGGACAGCCACAGCTCGGCCTCGCCGCCCTCCGCGAAGACCCCCTTGGACTTTATCGTCGGCCGGAGCACGATCGCGTTGAACGTCCCCGCCGGAACGACGATGCGCTCCCGCCGCATGACGCGAATCCTGACCGGATTGCGATCGGGCCTGAAGTACCGGTTGAACTCGTAGGTACGCCCGACCTCCAGCGGGATCGTCCGGATGAAATACAGGAAGGACCCGTCGTCCAGCGGATTCGATACGGACGGGTGCTCCGCCGGACTCTTGGTGACTTCCACGTACACCGAGCGGTCAGGGTAGATCTCGAAGTGCCGCTCGCGCTCGCGCGAGCCCTCGTCGAGTCGCTGCACGAACCGCAGTGACGACAGCGTCTCGGTGTCGATCCAGCTCTGGAGAACGTTGTCCACCTTGTAGAAGAACGTCCCGCCCTGCACGCTGAAGTATGTCTTGTACGCCGCGCGCCCGCGTATGTGACTGATCTCCCGCACTTCCATCGTGCTGGTTCCGACCTTGATCGGCCCGAACCGGACATCGAAGACCAGCTTCTCGCCGACGCCGAACGGGTGGTCGACGGCGGGCGGCGATACGGCCGAGCCGATGCCCGCAAGAATGGCGAGCGCTACCGCGGCGATCATCGGGCGGCTCTCGCCGGCGACGCCGCCGGCACCGGCGCCTTCCAATTGCCCAGCGCGAACTTGTACAGCGCGACCGCGTCACTCACCGGCCGCACCCGGCTTTCGCGCACGCGAATATCGTAGCTGGCCGGAAGCGGCACGCTTTCGACTCGCCGCGCCACGCGCGACGCCGCCAGCAACAGTTGGAGGTTGGCACCGAGCCCCGGCGCCGAAACCAGACCGCCGATTCCGCGCGTCGCGAGCAGATCCTTCACCACCGAGACGCGGAACAGCCGGAATCCGCTGAACGGATCACCGACGCCCGTGAGCCCGGTGAACCGCTTTACCAGCAGCGACGACAGCAGCTTGAGCCGGCGAACCGGCTTGGGCAGGTCAGCGGAACCGGTACGGTCCGCGACCACGACGTCCGCGCCGCCCTCGAAGCGCCGCACGAGCTCGGGCAGCTGCTCGGGCGCGTCGGTGAAGTCGGCCTGCATCACGATGATGGCGTCGCGCCGTGGGTACCGGGTGCGACGCACGACCTCGCGGAAGCAGGCCTCGACGGCCACCGGATATCCCGCGCGGCTCTTGCCGTGGAGGACCGTGAGCGGCAGCACGTCCTTGTACGGCTCGAGCGTCTCGGCGGTCGAATCGGTGCTCGCGTCGTCATACACGACGATCTCGTATTCCCGGGAGTATTCCTGGAATACCGATCGTATCCGCCAGAGGAGGACTCCAACGGTGGGCGCTTCGTTGTACGTCGGAATGCAGATGTAGAGCACTATTCAGCGGAGCAGTGGGTGAGCTGCGACGAATCTCCAAGTATAGAAGGATTCGCCTGCAAGATGGGTACACTTCTGGACGACTAAGGCTCCGCGGAGAGCACTTCTTTGTACACGGCCCGCGTGCCCCGGACCATGCGCTCGACGCCGAACAGCGCGGCTCGCGGGGGCCCTGCGACGCTCAGGCGGGCGCGCAGACCGGCGTTGCGGATCAGCGAGGTCGCGGCGGCGGAAAAAGCTGTGGCGTTGCCCGCGGAAGCAAGCAGGCCGCTGACGCCGTCCTCGATCAGCTCGGGCAGTCCACCCGTGGCGTATGCGACCGGTGGAATTCCGAGCGCCATCGCATCTATGACGGCGGTTCCCAGTCCCTCGCTCGACGACGGATGCCAGAGCGCGTCCAGACCAGCCATTGCGTCGTGCACGTCCTCGATGAAGCCGGGCCGGTGCACGTCGATGCCGCCCATGGTCGAGCGGTCGGCGCGCTCACCTCCGATCAGCACCAGCCGCGTCTCCCGGGCCGCATCCGCGGGCAGCCGGCGCGCGATCGCGGTGACCTCGGCGATGCCCTTCTCGCCGGTCATCGCGCCGACCACGCCGCAGATCACGCTGTTCGCGGGCCAGTGACATTCCTTCCGCCAGTCGCGGCGCGCATTCACCACCGGCGAAGGGACGCCCGAATACACCACCGATATCCGCTCGGCCGCGACGCCGGCAGCGACCATGGAGTCGCGAACCGCGCGCGAGATGGCGATGAATCTCGCCACGCGGCCGCCGTACTTGAGCCGTATGGACCGCGGCGGGAAGACGACGCGGCGCGTGACCACGAGGGGCGGGCGCTCTGCGCGCGGCACCGCCGCCAGCGCAAGGAGTGCCAGCGTGTGGCCCCGCGCGTCGTGCGCGTGAACGATCGCGGGAGCGCAATCGCGAATCAGCGAGCGTATCTGCCGGACGGCGCGCGGGCTCCACTCGCTCGGCATTCGCACCGGCGCGACTCGCAATCCAGCCATCCGCGCGCGGGCCGACAGCGGTCCGCGCGGCTGCGCGATCAGCAGGCACTCGTCGCCCACCTCCCGTAGCCCCGCGGCGAGGAGCAGCGCCTGCCGTTGCCCGCCCCGCCAGCTCGCGCCGGCGTCGATGTGCAGGATCTCGAGCCCCACCGCGCTCAGGTGCTCAGGACGATCGAACCGCTTCGGCGAATGCCTTGAACAGCGGACCAGGCTCGGCGCCAGGCTGCGCGCCAGCGTCCATCTCCTCCGGATGCCACTGCACGGCGAGCACCCACCAGTCGTCGCTGCTCTCCACGCCCTCGATGATGCCGTCCGGCGCGGTAGCGGTGACGCGCAGGCCGTCGCCGGGACGGTCGATGGCCTGATGGTGCAGCGAGTTCACGTCGAGCCGGGTCGCGCCCGTCGCGAGCGCGAGAATGGAATCCTGCTCGATCGTCACCGAATGCACGGTTTCATGCCGCGGGCCTTCACCGTTGTGCGCGAGCGCACCCGGCCGCTGCGCGGCGATGTCCTGGATCAGGCTACCGCCGCATTCCACGTTGAGCACCTGGATTCCGCGGCAGATAGCCAGCACCGGCAGTCGGAGCCGGCGCGCCGCGGAGATCAGCGCGATCTCCGTCGCGTCGCGCAGCTTGTTGACCGTGCCGAGCGCTGGATGGCGTTCTTCCCCGAAGTAGTCCGGCGCGACATCTTCTCCGCCGGTCAGCACCAGGCCGTCCACTCCCGCGAGGATCCGGTCGGCCGCATGCGGGTCGGCCAGCGGCGGAACAACGAGTGGTACGAGCCCTGCGTTCTCCAGGGCCGTGAGATAGGCCGCGTTCAATCGGACGCGGCGGGGGCGTTCCTCTTCCCGGATGGATGCTGTGACCGCGACGACTGGCCCTGTGTACAAGTGCGTCTCCTTGGTGCCGTAGCGTGACGACTCGCGTCCCCGGTCGCCCGGTCCAGCCCTGTCCAGCCCTGTCCGTAGTCGTGCCGAGCCCCTATATCGTACCCATGAGCGTTCGCTCCGCGCGACCCCCATGGCTGGCCGCCGCCGTCTGCTGCCTCATGGCTGCCGTCCCGGGTGCCGCTGCCGCGCAGGTGGCAGAGCGCGAAGCCGTCCCGTGCGCGGGCCAGGTCATCACGGCGACCGAGATCGACACGCGCCCGCCCTTTCCCGGCGCCGAAGGGACTTTCATAGCGCGTACCGGACGGGCGGCGAGCAAGCTGCATACGACCACCCGGACAGAGACCGTGCGGCGGTATATGGCGCTCGGCCTGGGCGACCGCTGCGACGAGCTGCGACGCGCGGAGTCGGAGCGCATCCTGCGCGCCCAGCCGTTCATCTCGGACGCCACGGTTGTCGCATTGAGCGACGGCCAGGGCGGAGTGGTGCTCAGCGTCACGACGGTGGACGAAATCTCGCTGATCGTGGGCGGCTCGCTTTCGACTTCGTCGCCGCACGTCCGCTCGGCCAAGCTCGGCAACCGAAACTTCTTCGGGAGCGGCCTGCACGCCGAAGTGAGGTGGGAGGACGGCAGGGAGTTTCGTGACGTGTACAACATCCGCGTCACGGACTATCAGTTCTTCGGTCGCCCGTACCAGCTCGCCGCGGAGGCGGGCCGGCTGCAGCTCGGGACGGAGTGGCTGGTGGACGCGAGCCACCCCTTTCTCACGGACCTGCAGCGAATAGCCTGGCGCGTGGGCGCAGGCGAGCTCGACACCTACACGCGCTTTCGGCGCCCGGCAGCCGACCCCGTCCACATCGCGGTCGATCGGGAATATCTCGAGGCGGGCGGCGTGGTGCGCATCGGCCCCGTCGAACGCTTTTTCCTGGCTGGCGGATCGATCACGCGCGAGCGCGTCATGCCGGGAGAAGGGCCGGTCCGCATGGTGGACGGCGCGATCGTGACCGACACCTCGACGGTACTGATCGGCCGCTACATCGAGCAGCGGCAGGCGCGGGCCAATGCGCTGCTCGGCGTTCGCCTCCTGCGATTCATGGCGGTGACGGGCTTCGACGCGCTGGACGCGAGGCAGGACGTGCGGAAAGGGCTGCAGCTAGGATTTCTGCTCGGACGCGGCTTCACGTTTCTCGACACCAAGAGCGACGAGGACTTCTTCGCGTCGGTCAGCGCCTACGCCGGGATGGGATCGCCGTCCGCGTTCACGGCGCTCGAGCTGAACGTGGAAGGGCGCAGGGCGGGCAAGGAGGACAACTGGAACAGCGTGACGTCGAGCGGCCGATTCGCGTTGTTCGCGCGGCCGTTTCTCCGGCACACGTCGACAGCGAGTCTCGAATGGAGCGGCGGCTGGAGATCGCGCGTGCCGTATCAGGTCACGTTCGCTTCACCCGACGGCGGACTGCGCGGGTATCGCAGCTCGCAGACCGGCGGCGCGCGCCGGCTGGTGCTGCGCGCGGAGGACAAGTACGTCTGGGGACGCTTCCGGGAATACGCGACGATCGGTATCGCGGGGTTCGTCGACGCGGGGAAGATCTGGGCGGGTGATTCGCCGTTCGGCGTCGACACGCCGGTTCGCTACAGCGCGGGCGTAAGTCTGCTGGTGGCGGTGCCTCCGCGCTCGCGCCGGCTCGCGCGGCTCGATCTGGCGTATCCGCTCAACACCGACGGCAAGCGGCGCCTGGAGGCGCGCCTGACGGTGCGCGACTTCGGCCGCGTGTTCTGGAAAGAGCCGCGCGATCTGTACCAGGCTCGTGAGCGGAGCCGGCCCGCGAGCGTGTTCAGCTGGCCGTAAGCTCCACGCAAGCTCGGGCTTCCACGCGAAGGGGTGCCCCGGTTGGGCATCCGAGTGGGTATCCCGTTCCGGCGCTACGCTCGCACAGTTCGCTCGCTAACACGCGCCTGCACGGGACACCCACCCGGATGCCCGGGGGCACGCCTTCGCACGCAGCGGCGACCTCCGCCTGGATCTGCGGCGGACTCACCCCCCGCGGGCCCGCCGCTCCCTCTCAGGCTATCAGGCTTTGACGCTCCGCGTCAGGCGCTTGAGCAGCGGCACGAGCAGCAGCAGCAGGAACGCGGCGCCGAAGGAGGTCGCCACGGGGATCGAGAAGAACGTGGACTGAGAGGTGATGGTCTCGGTCTGCGCTGCAAGCCAGCCGCCGAGGTAGCTCGCGGCCGAGCTCGCCAGGAACCACGCACCCATCAGCAGCGACGCGAACTTGTACGGCGCCACCTTGGTGACGTACGACAGCCCGACGGGCGACAGGCACAGCTCGCCCAGCGTGTGAAACAGGTACGCCATCGTGAGCCACATCGCGCTCACCTGGAACCCCTGATCGACCGAGCGGCCGGCGACGACGAGGAACAGGAAGCCCGTGCCGAGCAGCACGAGTCCGAGCACCATCTTCAGCGGTGTCGACGGCTCCTTGCCGCGGCGGCCGAGCGCCATCCAGATCATCGCGAAGACGGGAGCGAAGATCAGAATGAACAGCGGGTTCATGGACTGGAACCAGCTGGACGGCATCTCCCAGCCGCCGACGTTCATGTTCGTGTGGCGGTCGGCGAACAGGTTCATCGAGCTGCCCGCCTGCTCGAACGCCATCCAGAAGAAGATCACGAAGAAGACGACGATGAACAGCGCGATCACGCGGTTGCGCTCTTCGCCGCGGGTTCCCGAGATGGCCAGTACCGCTGCCGCCACGCCCATGCCGGCGATGGCCATGCGGATCGTGAGGTCCACCGGATGGATGTCACCGGCTCCCAGGAAGACGAGTCCCGCGCCCAGCGCGGCGCCGATGGTGACGGCCCACGGATTCCACGGCTCCTCAATCGACTCCGCCGCGACCGCGGCGGCGTTGGCCGGGTCGTGCTTGGCGTGCAGCCCGATACCCGGGAGATAGCGGTCCCGGCCCCACATGTAGACGATGAGGCCGAGCGTCATGCCGACTCCGGCGGCGCCGAAGCCATAGTGCCAGCCGACTCTCTGGCCGAGGTAGCCGCACACCAGCGGCGCGATGAACGCGCCGAGGTTGATGCCCATGTAGAAGATCGTGAAGCCCGAATCGCGGCGGGCGTCGCCCTCGCGATAGATCTGTCCGACCATCGTCGAGACGTTCGGCTTGAAGAAGCCGGTGCCGATGACGACGAGCGCGAGCCCGAGGTAGAACGGGATCAGCTGTCCCATGTCCTTGAGCGTTTCGCCCGCGGGCACCGCACCCGGCCCGAACGCAAGCACGAAGTGCCCCAGCGCGATGACTATTCCGCCGATCACCAGCGAGCGCCGGGTTCCGATGATCCTGTCGGCGAGGTAGCCGCCGATCAGCGGCGTGAGATAGACCAGGCCGGTGTACGCGCCGTACAGCCGCGCGGCATCGCCGTCGGGCCAGTGCAGCGCGTTGACGAGATACAGGACGAGCAGCGCCCGCATGCCGTAGTACGAGAACCGCTCCCACATCTCGACCACGAACAGGAGCCCGAGACCGCGTGGATGTCCGAACAGCGCGCGGTCGTCCAGCGCCGGTGGTCTATCGATGGTCGTTGCGCCTACGTCGACGATGCCCGACATGCTCTACCCTCGGTTAATCCGGTTTAGTGGAGCGCAGCGAGGGGAAGATACCGCCTGGGCTCGCGCACGCCACCGGCACGTTGCTGCTCCTCCCAGGTCACCTTCGTTGGCGGCTGCTTGATGCACGCGGCGAAGTGGCCGGCCTCCTTCTCCTCGAGCGGCGGGACGATCCTCGCGCACGCCTCGTCCTTGGCGGGGTGGTGGCAGCGCGGATGGAAGACACAGCCGCTCGGAAGGTTGGCGGGGGAGGGGACGTCGCCCTCCAGCACGATGCGCTCGCGCCTGCGCGCCGGATCGGGCACGGGGGCCGCGGACAACAGCGCCTGCGTGTACGGCATGAGCGGCTGGCTGAACAGCGCCTCGGACCGGCCCAGCTCCACGATCTTGCCGAGATACATCACGGCGACGCGGTCGGCGATGTGCTCGACCACCGACAGGTCGTGCGCGATGAAGATGTAAGTGAGGCTGTGGTCCCGCTGCAGATCCTGCAGCAGGTTGATCACCTGCGCCTGCACCGACACGTCGAGCGCGGATACCGGCTCGTCGCAGATTATCAGCCGCGGCTGCACGGACAGCGCCCGGGCGACGCCGATCCGCTGGCGCTGGCCGCCGGAAAACTCGTGCGGATAGCGCGACGCGTACTCCGCGCGCAGGCCGACTTCCTCGAGCAGAGCGCCGGTCCGCTTGTCCGCTTCCGCGCGCGTCGCCAGGCCGTGAATCAACATTCCCTCGCGGATGATCGCGCCGACGGTCATGCGCGGATTCAGCGACGAGAACGGATCCTGGAAGATTATCTGCATCTCGCGCCGCATCCGGCGGAGCGCGCCGCCCTTCAGCTCGGCCACGTTCTGCCCCGCGAACTTGATCTCGCCCGACGTCGGCTCGATGAGCCGGAGAATGGACCGGCCGGTGGTCGTCTTGCCGCAGCCGGATTCGCCGACGATCGCGAGCGTCTCGCCGTCGTGCACGTCGAACGACACGTCGTTGACGGCGTACACCACCTCGGCGGGGCCGAATAGACCTCTTCGCGAGCGGAACGCCTTCGTGAGGTTCCGCACCGACAGCAGCGGCTGACCGTTTCCCGCGGACGAGGCGGTCATGCCGCGTCGATGCTCCGCCGCGCGACGAGCGGCTTGTGCGGCGCGTTGCGCCGCTGCGGCTCCTCGGCCAGGTGACAGCGGCTCACGTGACCGGGCGCGATGGTGTACAGCGGCGGGTGCTCGTGCTCCGTGCGCTCCCACGAGTACTTGCACCGGTCGTGAAAGCGGCAGCCGCTGGGCCACGCCGTCGGCGGCGGCACGGTGCCGGGAATCACGTTCAGCCGCTCGCGTTTGTCACCGACCCGCGGCATCGCGTGCAGCAGCCCCTCGGAGTACGGATGGTGCGCGGACGTGAACAGGTCCGGCGTGGACGTCTCTTCCACCACCTCTCCCCCGTACATCACGATCACGCGCTTGGTCATCTCGGCGATGACGCCGAGGTCGTGCGTGATCAGCAGCACCGCGGTGCCGAACTTCTGCTGGACGTCGCGCAGCAGCTCGAGGATCTGCGCCTGAATCGTTACGTCGAGCGCCGTCGTCGGCTCGTCGGCGATGATGAGCGCCGGGTTCATCACCAGCGCCATCGCGATCAGTACGCGCTGGCGCATTCCGCCCGAGAGCTGATGCGGGTACTGCTTCGCGCGCTGGTCGGGCGCGGGGATGCCGGTGAGCCCGAGCATCTCCACGGCCTTCTTCCACGCCTCGCGCCGCGTCGCGCCGGCGTGAATCCGCGCTACTTCGGCGATCTGGTCGCCCACGGTGAACACGGGATTCAGCGCGGACATCGGCTCCTGAAAGATCATGGCGATCCGGTTGCCGCGGATCCGGCGCATGGACTCCTCGTCGAGCGCGATCAGGTCCTTACCGTCGAACTCGATCTTGCTGCCGGCTTCGACTCTGCCGGGACTGCGGATCAGCCGCATGATCGAGAGCGCCGTCACCGACTTGCCGCAGCCGGACTCGCCGACGATCCCCACCGTCTCGCCCGCGTCGATGCTGAAGGACACGCCGTCCACCGAGCGCGCGACAGCGCCGCCGCCGGGATAGAAGTACGTGCGCAGGTCCTTCACCGTGAGGAGCGGATTACTCATGCGCGTAGCTGTCCGTGTGTCCGAGCGCCCGCCGCAGTCCCTCGCCCAGCGCGTTCACCGCCACCACAGTCGCCACTATCGCAAGGCCCGGAAAGAGGGAGATCCACCACGCCGCCGTCATCAGCTCGGAGCCGTCGCGGATCATGTTGCCCCAGCTCGGCACCGGAGGCTGCACGCCGAACCCCAGGTAGGAGAGCCCCGCCTCGAGCACGATGACGTTGCCGAGGCCGATCGTCGCAAAAACGATAATGGGAGGGAGGACGTTCGGCAGCACATGGCGGACCGCGATGCGAAAGTCGTGCGCGCCCAGCGCCCGGGCGGAGGCCACGTAGTCCGTTTGGCGCGCCGTCAGCACTTCCGCGCGCACCAGGCGGCTGAGCTGGAACCAGCCCGTGAGCCCGAGCAGGAGCACCAGGCCCGGAGTGGACATCCGCCCCCACAGCGCCACGAGCGCCAGCACGAGCAGGACGCGCGGTATGGACATCAGGGCGTCCACCAGGCGCATCATGACCTCGTCCACGAGGCCGCCGACGTAGCCGGCGGCGAGACCCCAGGCCGTGCCGACCGTCACGGCCACGGTGGTAGCGAGCAGTCCGACCAGCAGCGAGATCCGCGCGCCGAACAGCACCCTGCTCAGCACGTCGCGGCTGAACTGGTCGGTTCCCAGCGGATGATCCGGCGACGGCCGCAGGATGTTGCCGGCGACGATGTCGGGCTGGACGAAGGGGTCGTAGGGGGCGAGCAGCGGAGCCGCCACGGCGGCGAGCACGATGATGGCGAGAGCGGCGACCGCCACCCTGGCGCCCATTCGCATCGGCCGCGTTGCCGGCGCCGCGAGCGGCCGCTCAGCCATCGCGCAATCTGGGATCGGCTACCCGGTACAGCACGTCCGCCAGCAGATTTCCCGCCGCCACGACCACCGTGCCGACGATCACGACCGCCAGCACCAGCGGATAGTCGCGCGAGGAGACCGCGTCCACGGCCACGAGTCCCATTCCCGGCCAGGAGAAGACCTTCTCGACGAACACCACGCCCCCGACCAGCGCCGGCAGGCTGGTGCCGAGCAGGGTAATGGCCGGCAGCAGCGCGTTTCGCAGCGCGTGCCGGCGGACGATGGCGCGCTCGTCGACTCCCTTCGCGCGCGCTGACCTGATGTAATCGCGCGGCAGAACCTCGAGCAGCGCCGCGCGCTGATAGCGCGCGACCGCGGCGCCCGCCGCGAGCACGAGAGTGGCGAGCGGGAGCACAATGTGGTGCGCGCGGTCCAGCAGCCGCGCGCCGGCGCCCAGGTACGGATACTCCACC
>JANLGX010000398.1 GCA_024654005.1 Gemmatimonadaceae bacterium
CGGAAGGCCGGTGACTCGCGCGAGTCCCTGCTAAATCAGGTTCGGGATTTGCTGGATGATCACAGGTCGCCGCTCGCCGCGACCATGGCGATGTATGAAGACGTCGTGGGGGTGCCGGCGTGAGCGGCGACGGGGGTACGCCCTTGGCGAAGATCCTGCTGGTGGAAGACAACGAGATGAACCGCGACATGCTCTCGCGCAGGCTCGTGCGGAAGGGCTACGAGGTGGTGCTCGCGTGCGACGGCCAGGCGGGCGTCGACATGGCCGCGGCGGAGGCTCCAGACCTCATATTGATGGACATGAGTCTGCCGGCGCTCGACGGATGGGAGGCAACCCGGCGCCTCAAAGCCGCGCCGGCCACGCGCCATGTTCCCGTGATAGCGCTCACCGCGCACGCGATGTCCGGCGATCGCGACAAGGCGCTCGAGGCTGGGTGCAACGATTACGACACCAAGCCGATCGACCTCCCGCGCTTGCTCGGCAAGATCGAATCGCTGCTCGGTCCGGCAGCCACACAGAAAGATCCCGCCCCTACACGGACGGAATGAGCGAAGACGACCGGCCGCCGGAAGATCTGCGCTATCTCGTGCCGGCGGCATTGCTGCACGATCTCCGCACGCCGCTCAACGCCATTCTCGGCTACTCCGAGATGCTGCTGGAAGAATCAGAGGCGGCGGGCAACGAGCACTTCGTACAGGACCTGATGAAGATTCGCGCCGCGGGGTGGAAGCTGCTCGCGCTGATGGACGCGAACTTTCAGCCATTGAGGGTGGTAGTGCTGGAAGACAAGGACGCGTAGGGGCCAGCGCCGGCCTCCGTCGCCGCGTCTGTGCGGTATTACTTGGGATGCCGAGCGATGGTGAGGATGCGGATTTTCGCGCGTGCCGGGCCGTAGTACCAGAACACGCGCCATGCCGATGGGGCGTTCTGCTCGACATACGCCTCAAAAACGTCCTCCCCGTTTGGGCCTGACAGCGATTTGAACTTGTGCGTGCAGAGCCCGGGGTGACGGGGGTTGGACTCGATCAGGCCCAGCGTCTTCAGGACCTTCCTGTGTTTCGGCTTGTCCATTTTCTCGAGCGCGCGAAGAACGTCACGCGCCTCGGGGGTGAAGCTCAGCTTGAAGGCCACCCGTCAGGATTTGTCGCCGCCGGCAAATCTCGCAAAGGAGCCCAGCGACTCGAATTCCCCCTTTGCCGCCTGCTGCATCGCGCGGCCCATGGAAGCGCGCACGCCCGGGTTTTCCCAGATCCAGGCTTCCGAGGCCGGGACCGCGAGCGTGACCACGGGGTCCAACAGCACCTGGCCTGCCTCGTTCACGAGAACCCGATACTCGGAGTCTTGCACCGCGTCTCCCAGGGTGATGCGGCCGCGCTCGTCGGGACGCACGCCGAGCTTCTGCACGCGAAAGCCGGAAGGTCGCGCCGAGTGGGTTGAGCTGGGTGATCGTTTGGCTTGCGGCATCATCGCTCTCCTGCGGGGGGCCTCCGCCAATGATACCGCGCTGTGGGTATGTGGGCAATACCCACTCAATCCAAATCAATCGGGTAGCCAACGGATCCTTGTACCGACGCCGGGCCCGTTGGAGGCAATTGTTCGGCTCTCAGTCGCGCCAAGAGTTTTTCGGCGCTCGCGACCGTCCAGCCCCGCAACTTTGCGATATCCCCGGGAGTTGCCTGCCGCACACCTTCCAGGCTTCCGAACGCCTGTATCAGCTGGCGCCGCTTCGTCGGCCCGATCCCGGGGATCTGGAGCAGCTCCGAAGTCACCGTCCGCATCGAGCGGCGCTTCCGGTTGTAGGTCACGGCGAACCGGTGCGCCTCGTCGCGCGCCTGTTGCAGCAAGCGTAAAGCGGGCGATCGCCGGGATATCCTCACCGGATCCGTTCTCCCCCAGACGAACACCTCTTCCTCTTTCTTGGCGAGGCTGACCAGCGGCCGGTCGCCGAGCCCGAGCGACTCCATCGCCTCGTGCGCCGCGGACAGCTGGCCGCGCCCGCCGTCGATCACGACCAGCTCCGGGCTCGGCTTCTCGTCGGCCATCCGCCGATTGAAATAGCGCGTGACCACCTCACGCATCGACGCGAAGTCGTCGCTTCCCTCCACCGTCTTCACGCGGAACTTGCGGTACTCGCCGCGCTTGGGCCGGCCGTTCTCGAACCACACCGCGGAGCCGACCGTGTCGGTGCCCTGCGCGGTCGAGATGTCGAAGCACACCAGCGTCCGCGGCAGCCGCTCCAGCCCCAGCTCGCGCTGGAGATCGTACACCGGCTCGCCCGCGCGCTCCTCCGACTCCAGCGACGACAGCTTCAGCTCCTCCAGCAGGTGCCGCGCGTTCTGCTCGGCGAGATCCACCAGCTCGCGCCGGGGGCCGCGCTGGGGCACGCTCATCTTCGCGTCCGGCACCGACTGCTCCAGCAGCTCGCGGTCGTCGAAGTCGAACGGCAGCAGCAGCTCGCGCGCGCGCTCCGGCATCGCGGGATAGCTCGCCGCGAGATACGCCGAGAGCACGGCGGGGTCCGGCTCGCCCTCGATGTTCTCCAGATACCGGTGCTCGCGCGCGAGCAGCTTCCCTTCCCTGATGCGCAGCATGGTCACGCAGGCGTCGTCTCCGTCGCGCGCGTAGCCCACGACGTCGCGATCTCCGCCTTCGACCCGCAGCACGACCGTCGGCTCCTCCATTCGCTCCAGGTGGTGCAGGACGTCGCGCAGCTCGGCGGCGCGCTCGAAGTCCATCCTCTCCGCCGCCTCGTCCATCCGCGCGCGCACGCGCCGCACGACCTCGCTCGCGCGACCGCCGAGGAAGAGCAGCACCTCGTCGATCATCTGCCGGTACTCCTGCTGCGACTGCGCCAGGATGCACGGCGCCTTGCACCGCTTGATGTAATAGTCGAGGCACGGCCGCTCGGGCATCTCCGCCGGCATGTCGTAGCTGCACGACCGCACGGTGAAGATCCGCTTGACGACGTTGAGCGCGCGCCGCATGGCGCCTACGTCGGTGTACGGCCCGAAATACTTCGCGCCGTCGTTGGTGACCCGCCGCGTGACGAACACGCGCGGGAACGGCTCCTGCGACGTCACCTTGATGTACGGGTACGACTTGTCGTCCTTCAGCGCGATGTTGAATCGCGGGCGATGCTCCTTGATCAGGTTCGCCTCGAGGATCAGCGCGTGCGCCTCGCTGGGGACCACGATCGTGTCGAGGTCGGCGATCTGCTTGACGAGATACGTGGTCTTGAGGCTCGTGCCCGGATCGTTGGCGAAGTAGCTGCGCACGCGCGAGCGGAGCCTGGCCGCCTTGCCCACGTACAGAATGGTCCCGTCGCGCCCCTTCCACAGGTACACGCCCGGGGATTCGGGGAGATGCGGGACTTTCGAGGCGACGAGGTCGGGGAGGGGCTGCACGCCTAATTATACCCCTTATATCGAGGGCTTCCCCAGCGGCGACTCCCGAGGCGCGCTAAGCGGATATTCTGATTATCTTCGCGCTTCCCCCATAGAGCCGAGATCGCAATGGAAATGCCACCGCCACGAATCGTCAGGGCACCGCTGGCACGGTCGGAGCTCACATCGATCGCCGCCGAACAGTTCGGCGACATGGTAAAAGCGGTGGTCGGCCGGCGAAGACTGGATCGAATACGATTCCATGATCAACGTCCGACCGTCACAGGGAAACCGCTCCCGCGGAGTCGAAGACGCCGAGTTACGCGACGCGATCCGCCGAATCTTGACCGAGCTCGTGAAATAGCATGACTGTGTCGCCAGCAGGACACGCCGGGCTGGCAGCGGGAAAATGGAACTCGCTGTCTCTGCTCGAACAGCTCGCCAATATCGGGAGTGAGGTAGCCCGGGCGATCAAGGCTCACGAGGCTGGCCGCCCGGACCGTCGTGACGCTGCCGTAGACCGCGGTCTAGAGCTGTTCGACCTCACGGTAGCGGATGACCGTTGGCGAGGAGCCCGCCGCCGGGAAGTGCTCAGGGCGAGGGAAGAATTCTGCGCTCTCTTCTGGGGGCGCTGGCACGGAACGGAAGCCGCTTCACTCAACCAGTATTTTCTGCACTTCGCTCTCGCTGCGCGCCGCGCGGCCGGGCGGGCATGAAATCGGGGGCTTACCCGTGTCGCCGAAATTTGAATAGCCCGGTCAGTTCTGACACACCAAGCAGCGCCGCCCCGCCCTTTC
The DNA here is from genome assembly GCA_024654005.1 of Gemmatimonadaceae bacterium. Lineage (GTDB taxonomy): Bacteria > Gemmatimonadota > Gemmatimonadetes > Gemmatimonadales > Gemmatimonadaceae > JACDCY01. Next base: position 4,181 of record JANLGX010000398.1, read on the forward strand.
CACAGGTAGACGCCCGGGGATTTCGGGGAGATGAGGGAGCTTTGAAGCGACGAGCTCGGGGAGCGGCTGGAGGTCCGTCTTCGTGTGCACTCCCATTCGTCAATGCCCAAGTCGGCGAATCCCCGCGGAGTTACGGAAGTAGCTCGCGGACCAGCGCGCGAATGTTCTGGAGGTCGAACGGCTTGTCGAGGCGCTGATTGGGCACCTGATCGAGGAACTCCCGTGCCTTGGGCGTAAACGCCCCCCCAGTAACGAAGATCATCCGGGAGGCGTGGTCGGGGTAAACGCGGAGAATCTCCACATGGAGGTCCATGCCGGTCATCTCAGGCATCATCAGGTCGCAGAAGATGAGGTCGAAGCACTCGCCCGCGCCCAGGCGTTCGAGCACTTCGCGGCCACTGACCACCACGACCACATCGTGTTCGGTGGTGAGGATCCGCCGCAGGGCGGCCCCCACGAGGGGTTCGTCGTCCACGATGAGGATGCGGCCCCGGCGTCCGGGCGCGACCGGCACCGGCGACAACGGGCGGGATACGTCGAGCCCCTCACGCGCCGCCAACAGGACGACGCGGAAGGCCGAACCCTTGCCGACCTCGCTTTCGACGCCGATCTCGCCGCCGAATGCCTGGACGATGCTCTGACAGATCGACAGGCCTAGCCCCGTCCCCTGCCCGAAGGGCTTCGTCGTGAAGAACGGGTCGAAGATGCGCGCGAGGTTCTCGGCCGGGATCCCCAGGCCGGTGTCCCGCACCTCGATACAAACGCGCTCGCCGTCGGCGAACGTCCGGATCCGGATCTCGTTCGTCTCGGCCCGCCCCTCCGGGATGGCGTGAACAGCGTTGACGAGGAGGTTCAGGATCACCTGGACGAGACGCGACTCATTCGCAATCACGGGCGGCATGGGCGCGTATTCCTTTACCAGGCGCGCGCGGTGGCGGATCTCGCCCCAGGCCATGTTGATCGCCGACTCCGCCACGCGCTGCACCGCCACGGGCTCAAGGCGATCCGTCTCTGTGCTGGATAAGACCTTCAGGTCGAGGACAATCTTGCGCACACGTTCCGCACCCTCACGCGCCTCGTCGAGGACCTGCTGGAACTCAGCCAGGCGGAGCGCCGGGTCCGTGGCAGGGGTACCGCTTACCGTTACGCGCGCAGACATTGGGATCGGCTGCTGCGCGCGGACCTGCGCGACGATCTCAGGAAGCTCGCGCGCGAGGAAGTCGAGGTTCGTGACCATGTACGTGAGGGGGTTGTTGATCTCGTGCCCGACGCTGGCCACCACCGTGCCGATCGCGATCATCCGATCCATCTGCATCATCTTGGCGGCCAGTTGCTTCCGCTCGGTTACGTCGCGGGCGACCGCCACGATCGCGGGCTCGCCGTCGAAGACGAGCGGCAGCGCCACGACCTCGGCGGTCATGACGCCGCCGTCTTTGCGCAGGAAGCGCTCCTCGCGGGCAGGGGCCGGTTCCCCAGTGTCCGCCATGACCCGCATCCGGGTGGCAACCACCTCGCGGTTATCCGGGGGAACGACATCCAGCACTGGGCGGCCCACAAGTTCGTCAGCACGGTCGTACCCGAGGTACGTGACCACTGTGGGGTTCACATAGACGAAGCAGCCGAGGCGATAGACAGCGATAGCGTCTGGTGAGCGTTCGATGAGGGTCCGGAAGCTCGTCTCGGAGCGCCTCAGCGCCTCTTCGGTACGCTGCCTCTCGGTGATGTCCCGCAGGATGCCCGTGAACACGATGTCGCCGTTGTTCCGGTAGCCGCTGATGGTGCACTCGATCGGGAAGATGCTCCCGTCTTTGCGGAGCCCCTCGATGACCGGGGTTATCCCCAGCATGGCCGACTTGCCCGTCGTGTCCGCATACCGCGCGACGCCGAGCTCGAGTGCGGCGCGATACTTCTCGGGCATCAGGAGCGTCGCCGGTTTTCCGAGGATCTCCTCGCGGCGCCAACCGAACATTTTCTCGGCCGCGCGGTTGAAGGAAGAGATGACGCCGTCCTTGCCCATAAGGACGATGCCGTCCGTGGCGTTCTCGACCACCTCCTGGAAACGGCGCTCCGAAGCGCGCGCCAGCACGGCGAGGCGCTCCTCCTCGGAGAGGTCCTCGACGACGACGAGCAGTTCTTCTTCTTCTTCTTCTTCTTCTTCCGCAAGCCGCGTTCCTGTCACAGCGATCTTGACCGGCCGCATGGCGCTCGTGCCGGGATACTGCATGGCGTGGAGGAGCCCGGATCGAGTCTCCTGCGTGGCGAGCACGTGGCGCAGGTGTGGTTCCAACTCCGGGATGCCGAGGACGTCGATGATTGGACGGCCGACGAGCGCCGCCTGCTCGCAACGGGAACGATCGATGAACGATCGGTTCACCGCCAGGACTCGGAGTTCGCTGTCGGCGATGAGCAAGCCGGCGGGCACACTGGAAACAATTTTCTCTGCATGCTTGCGCCGGAGCTGCAGGGCCTCAAGAAGCCGCTCGACATGCCCCGTCATGTCGTTGAAGGTCCCGACAAGCGTCGCGAGTTCGTCCCGCGTGTTCACTTCCAGCCGTTGCGAGAAGTCGCCGCCGCTGATGCGCCTAGCAGCCACGTCGAGGTGTCGGATAGGGCGGACGATGAACCGGCGCGTGAGCCAGATACCGACGATGAAGACCACGCCTGTCGCGGCCGCGATGGCGGCGAGGACGGCGAGCATCTGACGGCGAAGACGATTCGCGCGCGCCTCGAAGGTCACGACGACGCGATGCGAGGCGCCGTTCAGGGCGGGAACGCTCGTCTCCGCCCGACCATAGGCCGCCGCGAAGCGCGGATCAGTGCGCGGCATGGCTGCGACGGTGTCAAGGTCCGGCTTGAGCCCGCGCCAGAGGTCGAGCACGGCCTCAAGGTCGCGCCGCGTCTCGGGCGGCGCCGGTTCAAGGGTGCCCTCGAGGATGTCACCGCCGTGCAGGAGGATCGTCAGGACGTTGTCGAACTCGGCGACTCGATCGCGTAGGCCCTCGCGATCCTCTTCTTGTCCGATGGCCACCATGCGCGCCCAGGCCCCGAGCTGCGCTGACAGCATGCGCTGGCGCCCCGCAACGTTGATGAAGTGGCCATCGTTGCGGGTCTCGGATAGGTGGGAAGCGAAGAACCCTACGCTGGCCAGAGAACCGGCGAGTGGCAACAACAGCAGGAGCCCGATCTTCCTCGTCAGGGTCAACCTGCCTGCCTGCCTGCCTGCCTGCCTGCCTGCCTGCGCAACGTTCGTTCCATGGGTGGCTTTCTCCCGTAGACCCATCCCCACCGGACTGTGCCCTTCGGATCGCACAGAACTCTTGAAGTCCCCATACTACACCGTCGGCGCCACACGTAGTAAGGGTCAGCATGACCTCTTGGGTTGTCAGGGGCTCATGCGATTGCACTCCGGCGGGCGGCCGTACGTCTCGCGGAACTGCCGGTACAACTCTTCCTCGGCCCGCTTGAGGTCGCCCTTCTCCACGCGGTACCGGAACAACACCCGAGTCCGTCGCACGTAGCCGGCCAGATTTTTGTTCCGGCCGTTGCCGCCCGCGTGCGCGAGCAGCCGCCTTCGCAGGTTCTTCGCCTTGCCGACGTAGATGATGTCGGCGCATCTCGGCGTGTGCCCCCGCTCGCCCGGTGCGAGGCGCAGCTCGTAGACGCCGGGAGCGGTCGGCGCGCGACGGAAAATGCTCTGCCGCTCCAGCTTCGCCAGGGTCGCGAAGTTCATGGTGATTTCCATATAACAGCCGCGGCGCGTCCGCACACGCGCATCAGGCGCGCCTAAGCTCTTCCTGCAGTACGCGACCAGTCGCCGTGACACGAAGATCCCTGGCCGTCGCCAGACGCGCCGCGCGATTTCGTTGTCGTCCCAAGCTCCCTTCAGACGGCCCCGCGCGCGCAGCATCCTTTCCCGTTCCAAGACATCGCGTACGAGCGCGCCGAGCACCATCCGAGAGGTAGGGCAAAGCACGCGGAGCGGCCGCGGAGTGCCATCCGGCAGAACGACGACCGTCGACCGAAGCAGACGTGAGACACGGCTCGTGTCCGCAGCTGACACCCCGTGCGACCGCACCTCCCGAGCGACCTGGCGCTCGGTCAAGGGCGCGAGACGTGTCTCCTCGCACGTCCGGAGGAAGTCGCCCTGGGCCGCGATCAGGCTGCGAGAAACCTCATGGGCGATGCGGTTCCGCGTGGTGACGAGCAGCAGGGTGCGCACTGCGCGAAGGATCGTCTCCGACGCCTCACCGGCACGTGCCAGGCACTCTGCGAGACGCGCGCCGTCCACCGTGTACTCGGATGCGAAGTAGACCGAGCGCCAGACGAGGACAGGCAGGTTCTTCCTGACCCTGACACGGGCGAACACATCCTCTGAGTCGGCCTTTCGATCATAGATGGCGTCCGGCAAGACCCGGCGGCAGAGCGCGGGAGCGGTCCCGTCGAGCAGGCCGTTGCGTCGGGCGACGTCCTCCGCGCTCTTGACCGCAGCCAGGATGGAGGCCGACGAGCGTTCGAGGAAGCGCGCGAGCACGATCTTGCCGATGAGCTTCGCGCGCGTCGAATTGATGCTGTTCTCGGCAGTCCGGGCAGAAGAAGGGACAAGTTCCGTCATCGAATCGCAGGGAGCCCGAGCGTTGCCGCGCGGTTCCCCCGATTCGCTCGATCAGCTTCACCCGGCTACATTAAGGCAGCTCTGACACACCAAGCGCCCACGCACCTACAAGGTAAATCGCTCCGTATACAGGCAGGATCGCGAGGGCCAGGACCATGGGCGCAGGATCTCCGATGAACAGCGCGCGCAGCCAACCCGCTGCGGCCGCGGCCACAGCAGCCAGCGCGATCAGCTTGATGAGGTGGCGGAGCTCGACCGGCACGTGCCCGATGCGTTTCGCGAGCCCACGGCGCAACAGCGCGTACTCCACCCAGCCAGCGATGCCGCCCGCGAGCGTGAGCCCAACGGCGCCGAGCCGGCGATCTATGTCGAGCGCGCGCGGGAGGTACACCGCGAGGATCAGGCCCAGGATCACGCTAATGGCGATGCGGATGATGGCGTACCGAACGGGCGTGCGGGTGTCGCGCGTAGCGTAGAAGGTCGAGGCGTACAGGCGACTCAGTGTGAACGCGAGCAACCCGATCGATGAACCAATGAGGATCTGCCAGACCCAGATGGTGTCGGCGCGGGTGAACTCACCCCGCTGGTAGATCGCTCCCACCACGATGTCGCCGAGGAAGAGAAATGCGACAGCTGACGGCACGACGAAGAACGCGATACGCCGCAACCCCGTGCGAAGCCGCATGCGCAGGTGCGCGGCCGTCTCGCCCAGATCGCCGGCGACGCTCGACATCGCCGGCAGCTCCGCGGCGGAAACGGACATGGCGAACAGGCTGATCGGCAGCAGGTAGAGAATTTGCGCGTACACGACCGCCGCGAGCGCGCCCGACACGACCAGGCTGGCGATCAGCGTGTCGAAGTAGGCGCTGATCTGGACGACTCCCCTGCCCACGAACACCGGCACGAAGTTGCGCACCACCCGCTGCACGCTCTCGCTCCCGCGCGCGAAAGTGAGCCGCGCACCCTTGATGAGCGGGATCACGACCGGCAGTTGCACGCCGAACTGGAGCGCGCTTCCGACCACCGAGCCCCACGCGAGATAAACCGCGAGGTGCGGCTGGGACGACGTGGCGCCGTAGACCAGCAGCGTCGCGATCAGCGCCGCGTTCCAGATGACGGGCGCGACGTACGGCAGGAAGAACCGCCGGTGCGAGTTGAGAATGCCCAGGCACCAGGCCGACAGGACCAGCAGCGCCGCTCCGGGAAAGAGGATGCGCGTGAGCTGGATCGTGAGCTCCCGCTTCTCTCCGGTGAACCCAGCCGCGATCACCGACACGAGCAGCGGCGCCGCCAGAATCCCGAGCAACACCAGAACCGCGGCCACGCTCGAGAGCAGCGCGAACACCGCTCCGGCGAGTCGCGTGGCCTCCTCGTGCTGCCCGCGTGCGCGGAGTCCGGCGTACTCCGGAATGAACGACGCCGACAGCACTCCTTCCCCGAAGAGGTTCTGCAGCAGGTTGGGAATTCTGAACGCGGCGTTGAACGCGTCGCCGGAGATGGACGTGCCGAAGAAGTGCGCGAACACGCTCTCGCGAACGAGCCCCGTGATCCGGCTCAGGAATATGCCGGCCGCGACCAGGAAGGCGGATTTGCCGGTACGCTCGGTCACAGCGCCGCCGCGTGCTCCCGTGCCTTCGCGAGTATCCCCGTGAGCACGTCGTCGCCGTACTTGGCCAACAGCGGTATCGCGTTCAGCGCGCGCTCCTGCGGCTTGCCGTCCGGGTACAGCGCGCCACGCGCGGTGCCGACCTCGGTCAGCAGCTCGCTTCCCTGGCGCTTGGTCGCGGCCACGTACCGGCGCTCGAGGCGGTCGAGCTTGTGCAGCAGCTGCCGCTTGGCTCCTTCGAGCACCGCCGGCGGGAGAACGTCCGCCGGCGTGTCTGCTACCTGCAGCTCGTCGAGCGCCGATTCGACGCGGGCCCGCGCCTGCTCGAGCGCTTTGACGATGCCGGCTGGCAGCTGCTCGCGCGCCACGCGGGTCTCGACCGCGTGCGGATCGGCGAAGTCGTCCACGTCGGCGCCGATCCTATCCAGCACTTTCCGCACGTGCGGCTCGACGATCACGCCCGACCAGCGCGGCACGATCAGCGGACGCTTTGCGCCGAGCCCGTCCGCGACCGCGCTCACCTGCGCGAAGTACGCGATCTCGGCCGGCCCGCCCACGTACGCGACTGTGGGGAGGATCGCCCGCTCCATCACCGGGCGGAGCAGCACGTTGGGCGAGAGGTCAACGGAGTTCGAGCCGACCAGCGCGTCGGCCTCGCGCACTCTCACGCGCTGGCGCCCTCCGTTCCCATTGCTGAACACCAGCGTGCGGCCGGCCACGTGCGCGACCTGCGCGCGGTGCCCCGCGTCCTTCAGCAGCTTGGACCGTTGCTTCAGCGCGGCCTCGAGCTCGCGACCGTGCGCGAGAGCTTGCTCCAGCAGCGGACGTCCCGCGGCGCGAACGGCAGGATGCGAGGCGTCCAGCACGGCCACGCCCAGCGGCTCGAGGATCATTCGCAGCAGCCGCACGTACGCGTCTCCGACCGTCGCGCCGGGGGCATACGCGGCGCGCACTGCGTCGAGCGCCGCGCCGTTCGGCGCGGAGCCGCAGGCGCGCGTGAGAGCGTCGAGCTGCGCGCCGAGCCCGCCCAGCGGAACGGCGGACCTCGGCCGCCCTTCTTCCGCCTGCGCCTCGATGCGGATGACCTCGGCGCCGCCCGGCATGCTCACCGTCGTCTCGCTCGCCTCCGCGAAATCCGAGTCGTCGGTCGCCGCCCAGAACACGGGCGCGGTGGGAACGCCGGTACGCTTTTCCAGCTCGTCCGCGAGCGCGAGCGCCGACATCGCCTTGAACCACGTGTACAACGGGCCGCCGAACAAGCCGGGCTGCTGTCCCGTGGTGACCGCGACTCCGCCCGTGCCCGCGACACGCTGCAATCGCTCGGCTGCGGCTCCGCTCGCGTCGAGCGCGGGTGCCAGCGCGCGCAGCCACGCGCGGCCCTCGAACTCGGCGGCGGTCTCCACGACGCGCCGCTTCCAGCCTTCGGCGTCCGGTCGCGGCTCGTACCATTCTGTTGGAGTGTCGTGTTGCCCTGCCAAGGCAACCAACGGCGATGCGCTCAGCGGCCGCGAGCGGAGCTCGAGCGTCATTCCCGTATCGCGAACACGATCGTGCGGGGAGAGCTCTCCGAGTGGGCGCCGCCGGCATAGTCGCCCAGCACCTGCTCGACTCCGAAGCCGCTCTCCTCCAGCATCGTCTCCAGGTCCATCCGGTCGAACAGGCGGACGCGCTCGACGAAAGTCTGGTCGCCGGCGCCGCCCTCCCCGCCCGACGCGATGGTCTTCACCACGAATTTGTCATCGGCCGAGATCTCGCGGCGCACCTCGACTGCGCGGCCGCCGATGTTGCTGGACTCCCCGGGGACGAGCGTGCCGCGCACGTGGTCCGAGTTGAGGAAGTCGAGCACGAACTTGCCGCCGCGCCGCGTGACGCGCGCCACTTCGGCCAGCACGCGCAGGTGCTGCGCGTCGTTGTCGAAGTAGCCGAAGCTGGTGAACAGGTTCACGACCAGATCGAACCCCTGGTCCACGAACGGCAGGGCGCGCATGTCGCCGCGCACGTAGACGCCGGCGGGGTCGGCCGCCTTCGCCCGCGCGAGCAGTGCCGCCGACAGGTCGAATCCGGCCGTCCACCAACGCTCGCTGAGCAGGCGGGAATGCCTGCCGGCGCCGCACGCGAGGTCCAGCGCACGCTTGACCTCGATCCCGCCGAGATTGGACTCGACGAGCCCGACAGCGGCCGCCGCCTCCCGCTCGTCCCGGTGCGGATACAACGCCAGATATTCCTCGCCGAACCATCTCTCGAACCACTCGGTCATACGAAGAGCGCTCTTGGCTGTTGGCTGTTGGCTATTGGCATTCGAGACTCGCGGTCATTTGTGATAGGGCTCGCCGCGAACGATCGTGCCGGCACGATAAAGTTGCTCCGCGAGCACCAGGCGGGCCAACTCATGTGGCAGCGTCCAGGGCGCAAGCGACAGTCGCATCCGGGCCCGATCGCGCAATTCGTCGGAGAGCCCGTGAGCCCCGCCGATCACGAACGCGAAATCGCGGCCCGATTCCCGCTCGGCTTGCAGCCACGCAGAGAACTGAGCCGAATCGAAGGCGCGCCCGCCGGGATCGCACACCACCGCGCGCGCCGGCTCGCCGATCCGCTCCGACAGTCGCTCGCCTTCCCGCTGCCGCACGATGTCCGGCAAGGTGCCCCTGCCCGGCTCCTCGCGCACCTCCACTACTTCCAGCGGCCAATACCGCGCGGCGCGCTTCTCGTACTCAGCGATCGCGCCGGCCAGGGAAGTGTCCTTCGGCTTCCCCACCACCGCGACGATCACGCGCATCGGCGGAGATCAGGCGTAGATGCCGCGCAGCTTGTGCACGGTCGAGACGCGCTCGACCGAGAGCATGTACGAGGCGGTGCGCATGTTCACCTTGTGCTTCTTCGCGATGTCCAGGACGTTGGCGAAGCTGCGGCACATGATGTCGCGCAGCCGGTCGTTCACCAGATCCTCCGTCCAGAAATAACCGCCGCGGTTCTGCACCCACTCGAAGTACGAGACCGTCACCCCTCCGGCATTTGCCAGGATGTCCGGGATCACGAACACTCCCTTTTCGTCCAGGATCGCGTCCGCGGGCGCCGTGGTCGGGCCGTTCGCGCCCTCGCAGATGATCTTGGCGCGCACCTGCGACGCATTCTTCGTCGTGATGACGTTCTCCAGTGCCGCGGGAAGCAGGACGTCCACGTCCAGCGTCAGCAGCTCCGCGGGCTTCATCTTGTCGCCGCCCGTGAATTCCTTCAACGAGCCGTGCTTCCGGGAGTGCTCGATGGCCTTCTGGACGTCGATGCCGTCCGCATTGTAGAGCGCGACGTGCCGGTCGCCGATCGCGACGATCCTGCACCCCTCCTGCGACAGCAGATCGGCCGCGACCGAGCCGACGTTGCCGAAGCCCTGCACCGCGACCGTCGCGTTGCGCACCGCAAGCCCGAGATGATTGAGGGCTTCCTTGGTCACGATCATGCAGCCGCGACCGGTCGCCTCCCGCCTGCCGAGCGAGCCGCCCATCACCACGGGCTTGCCCGTCACGACCGCGGTGACCGTGTGCCCCACGTGCATCGAGTACGTGTCCATCAGCCATGCCATCACGCGCTCGTTGGTGTTCACATCCGGGGCGGGCACGTCGGAGTCGGGGCCGAGCGTGTTGATGATGGCCGCGGTGTACCGGCGGGTCATCCGCTCTAGCTCGCCGAGGCTCATCTTCTCCGGGTCGCAGTTGACGCCGCCCTTGGAGCCGCCGAACGGGATGTCGACCACCGCGCACTTCCAGGTCATCCACGCCGCGAGAGCCTTCACCTCCTCGAGCGTGACCGCCGTGTCGAATCTGATGCCGCCCTTGGCGGGGCCGCGCGACGTGTTGTACAGCACGCGATAGCCGGTGTACACGTCGACGCTTCCATCGTCCTTCAGCACGGGGACTGCGACGATGATCTGCTTCTCCGGCTGGCGCAGCACCTTCACCAGCCCCGGGTCGAGATCGAGCAGCTCCGCCGCTCTGTCGAAGCGCGACATCATCGCTTCGAAGGGATTCTCTTCGGAAAGGAAACGGTCCTTGTCCCGGCCGAGTATGCCGTGAGCGGGAGTGAGACGGCGGTCTTCTATGATGGCCATTTTCAGGAAGACAGGCGCGCGCTGCGCGTCGTCGGCTGTTGTTTGTCAGTGAGTGTCACCGGGGGCACGGCGAGCCAGCAGCGCATCCACCAGCCGGTCGAAAAGGCCGGCTCCCCACGCCACCCGAACGGGCTGTGAAACATACCATAAGGCAGGTGCGTCGGCAGGCCACACCGGCGCCAGCTTGACGGCGTCCTTGAGCGTGCAGACCGCTATCCCGCCCCGCGGCGCGAGGCCCGCCAGCTCGCGCGCTTCGTCGCGAGTGAAGCGGTGATGATCAGGAAAGCCCCGCGCGTCGACCGCGGCGCCGGCGCGCCGGAGCTGCGCGAAGAACGCTTCCGGGTTCCCCACCGCCGCGATGGCGAGGACACTCGCGCTCGCGAGCCCGCCGATTGACAGGCGCGCGCCCGGATCCCCGAACCGGAATAGATCCCCCAGCTCGAGCACGACCCCGGCGACGGGCGTGTCAGGCGCGGCCCGGGTGATGGCGGCGGTCGCAGCCTCGATCTCGGTGTCGGTGGCCGCCTTGCTCGTGATCACCGTGAGGTCCGCCCGGCGCAGCGCTTCCAGCGGCTCGCGCCACGGGCCCGAGGGCAGCATCCGCCGCGGGATGGTCCACCCGTCGGCCGACACCAGCACGATGTCAGCCGCCCGCGCCACGCGCCGATGCTGAAAGGCATCGTCGAGTACCGCGACATCCGCGCCGCGCGCGGCCGCCTCCGCCACGCCCTTCGTCCTGTCCGGCGACACGACGACCGGGATCGACGGGTTCAGCACGGCGTGGACGAGCGGCTCGTCGTCGCCATACCCGCGAAGCACCACCGCGGGCGTCGCGCCGCGCGCCGCCAGCCGGCGCGCGATCCACGCGGCAACCGGAGTCTTCCCGGTTCCGCCCACTGTGAGATTACCGACGCTGGCGGCCGGGATCGGCGTCGCGCGCGCCGGCAGCGCGCCGCGATCGTACAGTCCGTTCCGCACGGCGACTACGCCGGCCATGGCGCGCTCGGCCGGCAGCAGCAGCGCCCTGGCGGCGCGCGCCGCGACGCTGTTCGAGCGCCACAGGTCCGCGGGAGTCATCCGCTCGACGCCGCGCCCACCGCCGCGTTCATGGCCGACTCGAGCAGCGGCGTCTCCGCGGCGGCGGCGCGCGCGTCGTCCGGAAGACGTACCGGCGCGCCGTACGCGATGGTCACCCGGGCGAACGGCTGCGGAATCATGAACCGGTCCCAGCTGTTCAATCGCCAGGCGCGATCGGCGTGCGCGGCCAGCGGCAGTATGAGCGCGCCCGCCTTGCTCGCGGCCACGGCGGCGCCCGGAGCGTAGCTGCAGGCCGGGCCGCGCGGACCGTCCGGCGTCATCCCGACCTGCTTCCCTTCCTCCAGCGCGCGCACGAGCCCGAGCAGCGCGCCCGCGGCGCCGCGCGTGGACGAGCCGCGAATCGTGCCGTAGCCCACCGATTGCGCGAACCGCGCGATCAGCTCGCCGTCCCTGTGCTCGCTCACCAGGATGGATATCCCCTGATCGCGGTGGTGCCAGAGCAGCGGCAGCAGCTGGCCGTGCCAGATGGAGTAGATGAACGGCTGGCCGCCGGCGCGCACCTTTTCCAGCTGGCGCGCGTTGCGCACGCGATACCGCCACGTCGAGGCCAGGAGCCGGATCAGCGACCCGCCGAGCGTCACGGCAAGCCGGTCCGACAGACGAAGCGCGTTCCGGTTGGAGTCGTCGTCGCTCACGCGACGAGCTCGCTCGCCATCCGCGCCACCCGCGCGGACGCGCCTGGTGTACCGAGTTTCGCCCGCACCTCCGCGAGATCCTCGATCGTCCGCCGGCGCAGCGCAGCGTCCGTCAGCAGCGCGTCCAGCGAAGCCGCGACGACTTCCGGGTCGAGCGCATCCTGCACGAACTCCCGCGCGACCTCGCGCCCCGCGACGATGTTCACGAGCCCGATATGACTGATCCTCACCATCCGGCGGGCGATGGCGTACGACAGCTTCCCGACCCGGTACGCCACCACCATCGGGCAGCCCGCGATCGCCGCTTCCAGAGTGGTCGTGCCGCTCTTGCACAGCGCGACGTCCGCCGCGCTGAACATGGTGAGCGCGGGAGCCGCCACGACGGGATACGGCATGTTCGAGTAGCCGTGCTCGGTCGCGGGCGCGGCGCTGATGATGACCTGGAGATCGGGGTGCTTCTTCTGCAGGGCGCGCGCGGTCTTCACGAACGGCTCGATGTGCCGCATGATCTCCTGCACCCGGCTTCCCGGATACAGCACCAGCACCCTGGCGTCGTCGGCGATGCCCAGCACCGATCTCGCCGCTGCGCGCGACGGCAGCCGGTCCCATCCGTCCAGCAGCGGGTGTCCCACGAAGTGCGCGTCGATGCCGTAGCCGCGCAGCAGCTGCTCCTCGAAAGGCAGGATCACCGCCGCGCGCGTGACTATGCGCGCCAGCTTGGGCAGACGCTTCGCGCCCCACGCCCACACCTGCGGCGTCACGTAGTACAGCACCGGCACGCCGGCCGCCTTCGCGCTCTCCGCCAGCCGCATGTTGAAGCCGGGATAATCGATGAGCACGAGCAGGCTGATCTCGCCGCTGCGCAGCCGCTCGCGCACCCGCTTGAGCAGCGCGTAGTGCCGCGGGATGTGCCGGATGACTTCGGTGAGCCCCATCACCGCGAGCTGATCGTACGATTCCATCAGCTCCACG
>JANLGX010000399.1 GCA_024654005.1 Gemmatimonadaceae bacterium
GCGGCGTCAGACCGCGACCAGGCGAAGATCATCTGGCGCATGGCGGCGCAGATGGTCCTTCGCAACCCCGAGCTCAGCACCATCCTCGACGTGCTCGAGTCCTCGAAGCGCATCGTCTTCAAGGACCCGCTCGCTTATGGCCCCGGCTTCTATGAGGCCATCCCCGCCGACGAGAAGGGCGCCCTGGGCTTCAACGCCTCCGGCATCATCGTCGACGAGCTGCTCACGCAGCCGAACCGGAAGCTCGTGGACGCGCTGACCACCTCCGTCGGGGCGCGGACTCAGCCCCTGACGATCTACTTCACCACCGCCGGTTATGACGAAGAGACCATCTGTGGCGAGGAGTGGGATAGGGCTCGCCAGATCATCGACGGCAAGATCATCGACCCCTACCACTACTGCGTCATCTTCGCCGCCGACGAGAAGGACGATCCCTTCAGCGAGGCGACGTGGAAGAAGGCCAACCCCGGATGGGACTACATGGGTCCGCAGTTCCGCGCCTTCCTGAAGGCTGAGGCACGCAAGGCCTCCACCGTCCCCGCGTTCCTGAACCCCTTCAAGATGTACCACCTCAACGTCTGGACCAAGCAGTCCGTGCGCTGGATGCCGATGGATGACTGGGACGAGTGCGGGCAGCTCATGCCCGACGACCTCAAGGACCGCGAGTGCTGGATGGGCGTCTCGATCTGGGACGCGGCGAAGATGGCCGCGGCGGTCCTGGTGTTCGCTCCCAAGGGTGGGGACGAGGACGACGCTGGTACCTACGACGTCATCCCGATGTACTGGATGCCGCGCTACTCCGTCGACCGGGACGAGAAGATGCGCGACACCTACCTCTCGTGGGAGGCCGAGTCCTGCCTCCGCATCCACGACGGATCGGCGCTGGACATCGGGCAGTTGAGGGCGGACGTGCTCGCGGTCCTGTCGAAGTACGACGTCAAGGGGATGATGGGCGACCGCTCCGCGATGTTCTATCTGGAGCAGGAGGTCGCCGAGGCGGGCGTTCCGGTGGACCGGATGAACCACACCACCACCGACATGAGCGCCCCGACCAAGGACGTCCTGCGGCTGGTGATGTCCCATCGCCTGCGCCACGCCGGCAATCCCATCCTGCGCTGGAACGCCGACAACCTCACGGTACTCAGCGACACCTCGGGGGAGATCCGCCCCTCACGAACGAAGAGCGTCAAGAGCATCGAGGGCATCTGCGCTCTGGTGATGGGGGTCGGGCAGGCCGTCACGAATAGGAAGCCGCAGGAGACCGACTACGGCGTGGTTTTCATCGCATGACCTTCGCACGGGCGCACTGGGACGACGCGCTGATCGTGGTCGGATTGACCACGATCGTGGCCGGGTGCGCTCTGTTCTCCGTCCCGCTCGGACTGATCGTTGGGGGCGTGGCGCTCACCGCTGCCGGCCTCCTGCTTGGAGGCGAATGACATGGGCACTTTCACCAAGGCGCTGAAGCGTTCGACCTGGACTACGGGCGGGAGCCTCGAAAATCCGTCGAACTGGGTCGCGAGAATGTTCGGGTCCACCGTCACCACGTCCGGGCAGGACGTGAACGAACGGAATGCTCTGTACGCGGCCGACTTCCTCACCTGCGTGCGGATCATCTCCGAGACGCTCGCGCAGCTCCCGTTGATCCTCTACGAACGGCAGGACCGGGGGAAGAGGCGCGCGACCAATCACCCCCTCTACCGCGTGCTGGCAGATCAGGCGAATGACGAGATGACGGCCTACGTGTTCCGCGAAACCCTCCAGTCCCACCTTCTGACCTGGGGCAACGCCTATGCGTGGATCGAGCGCAACAACGACTTCGACGTAGCCGGGCTGTGGCCGCTTCTTCCTGACCGCACCCATGCGTTCCGTCAGAACGGGCAGCTCTTCTATCGCACGCGGCTCACGAAGGAACCCGCCAGTCAGGGAGAGGATCGCATCTTCAGCGCCCGGGATATCTTCCACGTCCCAGGCCTGTCGTTCGACGGCCTGCGGGGGTACTCCGTGGTGGACCTGATGCGCGAGGCAGTGGGGCTCTCGGTGGCGCAGGACAAGTACAACGGCCGCACGCTGTCGAACAACTCCATGCCCAACTTCTTCATCACCCAGACCCAGAGCATGAAGCCCGACGAGAAGGAGCGCTTCATCAGGGAATGGCGAGAGAAGCACCAGGGGCCGGATAAGGCGTGGGCCGTCGCGATGCTGCAAGCCGGGATGGACGTCAAGCCCATCGGCGTGACGCAGCGCGACGCGCAGTTCCTCGAGCTTCGCAAGTTCACCCGCGCGGTCACGATGGGCTTCTTCCGCATCCCGCCGCACATGGTCTCGGACACCGAGCAGGCTCCCTCTGGGGGAACGGGGGTGGAGGCGAGATCGCTGGACTTCCAGAAGTTCGCCATCCAGCCGTGGGCGACTCGGTGGGAGCAGCAGGTCAACATGAAGCTCCTTCTGCGAGTGAGGGACCAGCGGTACTTCTCCGAGTTCCTCATGGACGGGCTGCTGCGGGGCGACTCTGCCGCCCGCTCAACGTACTTCTCGCAGGCGTTCGGCAAGTGGCTCACCGCGGACGAGATCCGCGACAAGGAGAACGAGAACCCCTACGAGCCGCCCAAGGACCCCGAGAAGGAGCCCGGGCGGGTGCTGCTCTATCCGCTGAACATGGCGCCGGCGGAACAGGCCGTCGCAGAGAAGCCCGAACCCGAACCGCTGGCGCCGGAACCTGCCGGGCCGGGCGACATGCCCGGAGCCGCGGACCCCAACGCCCGGAGGATGCTGCTGCGCTCCCACCGCCATGCCTTCGCGGACATCGCCGACCGCATCCTCCGCCGGGAGATGGCCGACCTGTGCAAGCGCGGAGCCGTGCCGGAGACGGTGTACGCCGACCACGAGACCTACATCGCCCGCCACCTCGAGCCCGCCCTGCGGACGCTGGCGGAGACGGTCGCGCTGGACGTCTCGCGGGAGCTCGGGCGGGAGGTCTCCGTGCCGGACTCGCTCATCAAGTCGTACGCGGAGTCCTACGCCGTCCGCCACACCCAGGCGTCTCTGACCGAGGTCCGGCGTCTGGTCGCCGAGAAGGCCGACCTCAAGGCGTCTCTTGCGGCGTGGCCCAAGCGGGCCGAGTTCGTCGCCGCCCACGAGACCGTCCGGGCGGGGAACGCCTTCGCGCGCGCGGCCTACAAGAGCGCGGGGGTCGCGATCCGCTGGGTGCTGGGCGACGAATGCGCTGACTGCGCGACCCTCGACGGCAAGGTTGCGACCGATGCGGTCTTCGCCAAGCGGGCCGACCTGAAAGACACGCAGTACGTCCCGGCCTCCGGTCTGGGGCATCCGCCGCACTGCGACGGCTGCGAGTGCGTGATCGTCGGAGTACCGCAAGCGTACCGAACGAGTACCGAAAAGCAGGCCGCCTAGCCCCACGCGCGCCGCCCGCGTCCTGATGATCGGCACGAGTGAACCGCGAAACAGCGCCGAGGCACGTCAAGCGGTCGTTCTCCGCTGAGATCCGCGCGGAAGCGCGCGATGGTGGACTTCCGACGCTGCGCGGACACGCCGCCGTCTTCAACTCCCTCTCGGAGGACTTCGGCGGCTGGCGCGAGCGCATCGCGCCGGGGGCCTTCGACAGCGTGATGGCCGCGGAGGACATCTACGGCCTCTGGAACCACGACCCCAACTTCATCATCGCCTCCACCGCGGACAGGACCCTTCGTCTCTCGCAGGACGGCACCGGCCTCCTCGCCGAGATGGACCCGATGGACACGCAGACCATCCGCGATCTCGTCGTCACTCCGATCCAGCAGG
>JANLGX010000401.1 GCA_024654005.1 Gemmatimonadaceae bacterium
CGTGGACTCCTCGAACACCACGCCCGGCGAGCGGTGCAGCTGGCTGACGATGACGCGCTCCGCGCCGTTGATGACGAAAGTTCCCAGCGGCGTGAGCAGCGGCAGCTCGCCGAGATAGACTTCCTTCTCGATGATGTTCCTGGGGCGCTTGGTGCCGGCCTCGGTCGTCTCGAACACGACCAGCTGCAGCGTCGCCTTGAGCGGCGCCGAGTAGGTCATGTCGCGCTCGATGCATTCGCCGACCGTGTACTTCGGCTCGCCGAGCGTATAGCTCTTGAACTCGAGGGAGAAGTTCTCGTGGACGTCGGAGATCGGGAACAGGTCCTTGAAAACCCGCTCGAGGCCGATGTCCTCGCGCTCGAGCGACACCGCGTCCAGCTGGAGCAGCGACTCGAACGCGCGAGTCTGAATGTCGAGGAGATGGGGCATGTGCATCCCCTTCTCCAGCTTCGCGAAGGAAATCTGCTTGGACAGCTCAGGCATTGTTCACCAACCCGCAATAGGCGAAAAGCGCCGCAGCCCCGTCCGCCTGCGAGATTTTCGCGGCGACGGGGAAAGCGCGTTCAGCTTGATTTTGTTCGTGCGTTCGTGCGATCTGCTTGGTCATGTGCGCGGCGGTAGAAGTCAGGCAACCGTGTCAACGCGGGCGATTTCGAACGGGGTATCTCGAAATCGCGTCCGACGTGTTGGACGGATTACTTGACTTCTACCGTCGCGCCCTGCTCCTCGAGCTTCGCCTTAACGGCAGCGGCCTCATCCTTGGTCACGCCCGTCTTTACGGCCTGAGGGGCACCATCGACCAGATCCTTGGCCTCTTTCAGACCCAGGCTGGTCAGCTCGCGCACGACCTTGATGACCTGGATCTTCTTGGCGCCGGCTTCCTTGAGCGTGACCGTGAACTCGGTCTGCTCTTCGGCGGCCGGAGCGGCCGCGGCACCGCCGCCGCCGGCGGCCGGAGCGCCACCGACCGGAGCCGCGGCGATCGTCACGTTGAACTTCGTCTTAAATGCTTCGACCAGCTCGGCGAGCTCGAATACCGACATGTTGCCGATCGCGTCGAGGATCTCGTCCTTGCTCATGGTAGCGTTAGCCATTGTTCTGTTCCCCTGGTGTATTTGACCGTCAGCTAGCTGCTAGCCGCTAGCTGCCAGCCGCAGTTATGCGCCTTCGCGCTGAGTTCTGAGCGCTTCGAGCGCTCCCGCAAACATTCCCATCAAACCGTTCATCGCGCCGATGAGCGACGCGATCGGCGACTGCATTCCCGCGCCAAGCTCGGCCAGCATCTGCTCCCGTGACGGCAGCGACGCCAGCTTCTTGACCTGCGCGGTGTCGATCGACTTCCCGTCGAGCATGCCGCCCTTGATCCCGGGCTTCTGCTCGAACTCCCTGGCGAAATCGGCCAGAACTTTCGCGGCCGCGACCGCGTCCTTCCCCACCACGATCCCCGTCGGCCCGCGCAGACGCTCGCCCGCGAGACCGCTCTCGTTCACCGCCCGCAACGCGAGGGTGTTCTTGATAACGACGTACTCCACGCCGGCGCGTCTGAAGCGGCGGCGGAGGTCGGTCATCTTCTTCACGTTGAGACCGGTGAAGTCGGTGTAATAGAGCGCGGTCGCGCCCTCGAGCTTGTCTTTCAGCTCGGCGACGAGGCGTTCCTTCTCGTTTCGTTTCATCGCCGGTTACCGGTAAGGTGTGATATCGATCGCGACGCCCGGTCCCATCGTGCTAGAGATCGCGACGTTGCGTACGTACACGCCCTTCGCCGCGGACGGCTTGGAGCGGACGATCTGATCCATGAACGCGGTGAAGTTCGTCTCCAGCGCTTCCGCCGGGAACGAGACCTTGCCGATGGCGGCGTGCACGTTGCCGGCCTTGTCCACGCGGAACTCGATCTTGCCGGCCTTCACCTCGCGCACCGCGCGCGCGATGTCGAACGTCACCGTTCCGGCCTTCGGGTTCGGCATGAGACCGCGCGGTCCGAGCACGCGACCGAGCTGTCCGAGCTGGCCCATCTGGTCGGGCGTGGCGACGAGCACGTCGAAGTCGAGCCAGCCGTCCTTGATCTTCTGGACGTACTCCGTTCCGACGTAATCCGCGCCGGCTGCCTCGGCCTCGCGCGCCTTCTCGCCGGCGGCGATGACGAGCACGCGCACGGTCTTACCCGTGCCCGCGGGGAGCACGACCGTGCCGCGCACGACCTGGTCGGCGTGCCGCGGATCGACGCCAAGACGGACGGCGACCTCCACCGTCTCGTCGAACTTGGCGTACGACGCCTGCTTCACGAGCTCGATCGCCTGCTTCGGCTCGTACCGCAGCGCGATGTCGCGGCCCTTGGCCGCTTCGTTGTACTTCTTGCCGTGGGCGCGCATCAGCCGCGTACCTCGAGGCCCATCGAGCGCGCCGCGCCCGCGACCATCTTCATCGCAGCCTCGACGGACTCGCAGTTGAGATCGGGCATCTTCATCTCGGCGATCTTGCGCACCTGCGCCTCCGTGACGGAGCCGACCTTGGCCTTGTTGGGCTGGCCCGAGCCTTTCTCGATCCCCGCTTCCTTCTTCAGCAGGAACGCCGTCGGCGGCGTCTTGAGGATGAAGGAGAAGGACTTGTCGGCGTAGATGGTGACTTCGACCGGGAGAATCGAATCCTGTCCCTGCGTCCGAGCGTTGAACTCTTTGCAGAACGACATGATGTTGATCCCCTGCGGGCCGAGCGCCGTGCCGACCGGAGGAGCCGGGTTCGCCTTGCCCGCAGGGATCTGCAGCTTGACGAAGCCAATGATCTTTTTAGCCATAAAACTCCTTAGCGTCTATTCCGCGGCGTGCCCCGTGCACTGCCGCGGTTCCGAACTCCCACGGTGTATTTAAAGGTCGTAGTGGTATCCGACCGTGCGCTCCTCGCCGTTACCGGCCGCCCCGCGCAAGGGCCATGAACAGCAGTTACTAGTGATTAGTGATGAGTGATTAGTAACTACAAACGCCGTTACTAATCACTAATCACTAATCACTAATCACCTTCTCAGTACGCCTTCAGTTGCAGATAGTCCAACTCGACGGAAGTAGGGCGCCCGAATAGCGAGACACTCACCCTCACCTTGCCCTTGTCCGGCATCACCTCTTCCACCGTTCCATTGAAGTCCGTGAACGGTCCTTCCGTGATCGCCACCGCCTGGCCGACCATGAACGGGATCTCGTCACGCTCTTCGTGCTTCTCCTCCTCCACGCCCAGACCGAGCAGGCGATTCACTT
Organism: Gemmatimonadaceae bacterium; assembly: GCA_024654005.1. Classification (GTDB taxonomy): domain Bacteria; phylum Gemmatimonadota; class Gemmatimonadetes; order Gemmatimonadales; family Gemmatimonadaceae; genus JACDCY01. The sequence continues at coordinate 3,246 of JANLGX010000401.1, forward strand.
CTTCCGGGCGCAGCGGCTGCGGCGCCCTGTCCTGTCCGACGAACTTGATCACTCCCTGAATGCCGTTGATGGTGTGGAGCGTTTCCTGATCCATCACCATCTCCACGAGCACGTAACCGGGATAAATCTTCCGTTCGAGGGTCACCTTCTTTCCGTTCTTGATCTCGACCGCTTCCTGCGTCGGCACGAGCGCCTGCCGGATCGGACGCTCCTCGACCGGACGCGGGTCCGCCTGGATCTTCCGCTCGACGAGCGACTTCACCTTGTTCTCGTGACCAGACGTCGTCTGGACGGCATACCACCTGTGCTGCTGCTCCAGCGACACCGTCACCTCGCGAACAGGGAAGGAATCCCGCGAACCAGAACTCCCTGCAGAATCACGTCCAGCAGTCCGATCACCGCCGCGACGAACAGCACGAAGATCAGGATCTTGATCGTGGTGTCCTTGAGCTGCGCCTGGTCGGGCCAGGTGACCTTGCGCATCTCGGCGACGACTTCCTGATACAAGGTCGACGTGCGCTCGATAATCGCGACTGCCATCGGTTACTTCGTTTCCTTGTGCAGCTTGTGCGAGTTGCAGCGCGGGCAATACTTCTTCCACTCGACGCGCTCGGGGTGCAGGCGCTTGTTCTTCGAGGTGAAGTAGTTCCTGCTTTTGCAATCACTACAGGCCAAAATGATTTTGTCTCTGGGCATCTCTAGTCCGATTTACTTTCTGCTGGCAGCTAGCAGCTAGCAGCTAGCAGCTAGCAGCGTGAAGCAGTTCGCAGTTAGCAGTCCGCTGCTAGCTGCTGGCTGTCTTACTTGATGATCTTCGTTACCACGCCCGCTCCGACCGTACGTCCGCCCTCTCTGATCGCGAACCTCAGCCCCTCGTCCATCGCGATCGGCGTGATCAGCTCGATCGTCATCTGCACGTTGTCCCCGGGCATCACCATCTCCATCCCCTCCGGCAGCTCCACCGACCCCGTCACGTCCGTCGTGCGGAAGTAGAACTGCGGACGGTAACCCTTGAAGAACGGCGTGTGCCGCCCGCCCTCTTCC
>JANLGX010000402.1 GCA_024654005.1 Gemmatimonadaceae bacterium
GCGCGGGCGATGACCACGAACGTGCGCCGGCTCGCGATGATCGCGAGCTACGGCGTCGCTTGCGCGGGTCTGCGCTTCTTCGGCGTTCCAATTCCACGCGACATGTTCCTGCTGTTCGCGTCGTGGCTCGCGGCCGGCGTGCTGTATCACGTGATGCTGCGCCGCACGCACACCAGCCGGTCGGCCGACCGGATTCAGCTCTTCGGATTGTTCGCGGACGTGAGCTATCTCACCGGGATTCTCTCGATTGTGGGGGGGCGTGGTGGCTGGGCGGAGTCGTCCACGGTTTCATACTGACGTTCGCCTTTGCCTCGCTGCCGCGGCGCCAGGCAATCGCTGTCGCCTCATACGCGATCTTTGCCTACTTCGCCCTGATTGCCGCGCAGACTTTCCGCGCAACGGGCGCGTCCTTCATGGGGATCCCGGCGCTGGCGGGGAACTACCTGCTCGCGGTCACCGTGGCCGTCCTCGGCGGAATCGGTCTCATGGGACTGGCTTCAGTGCAGTACACGTTCGTGCGGGCGATGCTGCGCGCGAAGGAGCGGTACCGCGGACTGTTCGAGACCGTGCCGGACGTAATCGTGAGCACGAATCTTCGCGGTATCGTCACCGCCGCCAACGCAGCCGCCTACCGGCTCGCGGGATCCGGCGCGGACGACATCGTCGGCCGTCCGCTGCGTCATCTCATCGCCGGCGACGAAGTGGCGATCGGCCTGGAGCATTTCCGCGCCGCGCGGGAAGGCGCCACGCGCCAGTTCGTGATCAAGGTGGACGGGCCGGATGGCGGTCCGCGCTGGCTCGAGTGCACGTGCAAGGCCGTACGCGACGGGCGCGAGACCGTGGCTGTCCTTTTCGTCGGCCACGACATCACGCGGGAGAAGGAGGACGAGGAAGCATTGCGCCGCAGCGAGGAGCAGCTCATCCAGGCGCAGAAGATGGAGGCCGTGGGTCAGCTCGCGGGCGGCGTCGCGCACGACTTCAACAACCTGCTGACTGTCATCACCGGCTACTGCGGCTTTCTCCGGCGCGACCTCGCCGGCGACGACGCGCGCATGGACGACATCAAGGAGATTCAGGCGGCCGCGGAGAGCGCCGCGTCGCTCACTCGCCAGTTGCTCGCGTTCAGCAGAAAGCAGGTGCTTCAGCTCAAGATCGTGAACCTGAACGACAGCGTCGAGCAGCTCGAGCAGATGCTCCGGCGGTTGATCGGGGCGCAGATCGAGATCAAAACCATCCTCGATTCGGATCTCCAGCTGGTGAAGGCGGATCCCAACCAGCTCGATCAGGTCGTGATGAACCTGGCGGTCAACGCGCGGGACGCGATGCCGGGCGGCGGCGTGCTGACGCTGGAGACCGAGAACGTGATGCTCGACGCTGAATACGCGCGCACGCACCCGGGCGTCCACGCCGGCCCGCACGTCATGCTGTGCATTCGCGACAACGGCATCGGCATGGACTCGGAGACGCAGGCGAGGATCTTCGAGCCGTTTTTCACGACCAAGGATCCGGGCATGGGCACCGGGCTGGGGCTCTCCACGGTCTATGGAATCGTGCGCCAGAGCGGTGGCCACATGTGGGTGTACAGCGAGGAGGGGCTGGGCACGGTCTTCAAGATCTACTTTCCCGTCACCGAAGAGTCGGCGGAGCAGGGCGCTGAAACGCATTTGCCGGACGATGCGCTGCAGGGAAGTGAGACGGTGCTCGTGGTCGACGACTCGGAATCGTTGCGTCCCGTCGTCACCAGGATCCTGCGGCAGTATGGCTACGTCGTCGTGCAGGCGGCGGGCGGGGAGGAGGCGACTCGTCTTGCCGAGAAGGAAACCGGTCCAATCCATCTACTGCTCACCGACATCGTGATGCCGGGGATGAGCGGCCCGGTCCTCGCGCGAAACCTGCTGCGCTGGCATCCGGATCTGCGGGTGCTCTTCATGTCGGGCTACGCGGAGAACGCCATGGTTCGCGAGGGGCTGCGCCAGCCGAGCGCCGGGTTCATCGAGAAGCCATTCTCGCCCGAGACGCTCGCGCGCGAAGTGCGGCGCGCGCTCGATGCCGTACCCGTCAACCGTAGGGTGACCGCGGACTGAGGAAAGTTTTACCGCACGATCGCAATCACCGGCGGACTTTCATTGCCCGCGCGATCGACGGCTGTGAGCCAGATTTCCGAAGCCGCCGCTGCGCCAGGCGTCGTCGCCCGGCGGAATGAAAGGATCGATCCCGGGATGATCGTGGTGCGCCAATCCGACCCGTATCGGGAGCGCACAGCCCAAAGCCACGGTTGTTCGTCATTCCCCGGACGCATGTCAACGACCTGCCCGCCTGACGTGCTGTCCTGCGTGAGGAAGATGGCCGGCGTAGCCGGTGGGATGGAATCCAGCCACGGCGAAGCCGGCACCAGCGCCGGCTGTGAATACGGTCCGGACTTCAGCAGGTCCGCGATCGAGTCGCGGTTGCGCATCAGCCCGCGCATGCTGAAATGCACGTTGCCGCCGGCTCCGGGGTCGGCGCGAGTCAACGCGATCTGCCGCAGCAGCTCGTCAGCGCGCCAGCTCTGCGGTCCCGCGACTGTGTCCGTACGGCTCGTGAAGTTGCCCACCCAGATGTGCCGGCGGTACGTGTTTTCGTCCACCCACCATCGCAGGAGCGAGGCGTAGTTCTGCCCCGGAGAATCGGACCGCCAGTACAGTTGCGGCGACAGGTAATCGAGCCAGCCGTTGTTCAGCCATTTGCGTGCGTCGGCGTAGATGCTCGCATACGCGTCGAATCCGGTGACGCCCGCCGGATGGCCGGGCCGCCAGATTCCGAATGGACTCACGCCGACCTTTACGTGCGGCTTGATTCTTCGGACACCGGCGAAAAGCTCGGCGACGAACCGGTCGACGTTCTGCCGGCGCCAGTCGTCTCTCCGCATTCCAGCGCCGTACCGGTGGAAGCTCTCGTCGTCGGGGAAGGGAATGAGCTCGTTGCTGGCCGGGTCGCGCTCCTGGTACGGGTAGAAGTAGTCGTCGATGTGCACGCCGTCTATGTCATACCGCTGCACCACATCGAGAATTACCGCCAGCGAGTGACGATGGACGTCGGGCTCGCCCGGATCCAACCAGAGTGAGCTACCGTAAGTGCGGACGAGATCTGGACGGGTTCGGGAGATGTGGCTCGGCCCCAATTCGCTGCGGAGCGAAGAGTGCTTGGCGCGGAAAGGATTGAACCACGCGTGCAGCTCGAGTCCGCGCTTGTGCGCTTCCTCCACCGCGAACGCGAGAGGCTCGTAAAACGGCTCTGGTGGTGTCCCCATCGAGCCCGTCAGGTATGGAGACCACGGCTCCAGCGCGGATGCGTACAGCGCGTCGGCCGCCGGCCGGACCTGCAGGATCAGCGCGTTGAGATTCAACTCGACTGCGCGGTCCAGGATCGCGAGCAGCTCGGCTTGCTGCTCGGCACTGGACAGTCCGGGCCTCGACGGCCAGTCGATGTTGCTCACCGAAGCGATCCATGCCGCGCGGAACTCGCGCGCGACCGGCGGCGGTGGAGTCGCCTGGAGCGCCGGCTCCGGCTGTGGTATAGGCGGGATCGGGGCGATCGCCGGGGCGCAGCCGGACTGGGCAAGACCGGCGGCGAGAATCGTGAGCAGTGTGGCGCGGTGTCGGGGCTTCAAACGTCAGATCTCCGCAGGGTGAAAGAACGCAATGCGAGCTGCTTGGCGCGTGTGACAACCGTCGCCGGGTGGCGGTCATCAACGAAGAATTCTTCTACAGCCCAGGGCGTGTCCCCGGCCAGCTGGTGTCCGTGCTCGTCGAGATCGGGGAGGCGCGAACCCGAGCTGTCTACGTGGCTGAACGGCCCGGACAGCCCGAAGCCGACAGCTTTAAGGTACGCCTCCTTGCGTGTCCATATCATAAAGAATGCGGTCTCGCCGCTGGTTGCTTCCCGCTGCTTCAGCAGCTCGCGTTCGCCTTGCGTCAGAAAGCGGTTGGCAAGCGCCGGCGCCGCGCGCTTGGGCCGAACCTGTTCCACGTCCACGCCAACGGCGAATAGGGCGACAGCGATGAGTCCCCAGTTTCCGGAGTGCGACACGTTGAAATGCACCTCCGCGGACGGCGGAGCGAGCATCGGCTTGCCGCGTGGGGCGCGAACGATCTCGACTTCCCGGGGGACCGTTCGAGTGTATCCTGAAAGCACCTCGCGCAGCGCGGATTGGCTGGCGACGTTTGACGAGCCGGGATGGCCGAGGGGAAATCGCCAGACGTGGACCTCGGCGGGGCCGATGCCCGCCTCGCCGGGCACGGATTCGACCCAGGTTGTTATCGCTGCACCCGGCCCGGGGATCAGCGGTGCGCGCTCGGCCATGGTTCCACGAAATCAACGGGACTGACGTCCGCGATACGCGCGAAGTCCCGCGTGTTGGACGTGACGAGTGTGACACCAGCTTCGCGGCAGGAGAGGGCGATCAGCACGTCGTTTCCGAACGATCTGGACACTACCCGCATGTTGTCCCGATCGCGCAGCTCCCGCAACACATCGCCGGCCCGGATCCACGTCGCGTAAGTCGGAGCGAACACGCGGCCGCGCCGCTCGAACGGCGCAAAGAAATGCTTGTCGAGGCGCTTGAGATCGCCGTGGCGCGCGCCCGCTCGCAGCTCGTGCACGACGACGGCGCTTATATAGACGAAGGGCGCGAACTCAGCATGAAATTTTTCCAGGCCAAGGCCGGCCCCGGAGTCCCTCAAACCGTCAATAATGATATTCGTGTCGAGCGCGAACTTGCCGTTCCGCGCTCTCAACTGTCGAAGGCTTCCGGGGGCGTGATGACCATCCCTCTCAGTGTGCGCATACCGTCGGCGAGTTCGTGGCGAAAGGTGACCATGTCCAGCGCCGTCTCTATCGCGGCGGTAGCGGTGGGGACGCCGAGCGCTCGGCGCGCTTCCTCCACACGGGCGGGATTGAGGCGGTAGGTGCGTGGCACTTTGACTTCGCGAACGGCCTTGGCGGTCTTGCCCGACTTCCGGGATGGAGGCATGGGAGCAATGTATTTACAGAATGGGAATTGAGCAATACATCATTTGGCTGGGTGATTGCGCTTGGAGGAAAGTGCTCGGGCCGATAGCTTTCATTGTTCCAGGACAGGTGGCCGAGTGGTTGAAGGCACCGGTCTCGAAAACCGGCGTACCGGCAACGGTATCGAGAGTTCGAATCTCTCCCTGTCCGTACGAAGTACAGCTAGCAGCGAGCAGCTAGCAGCGAACTGCTAGCTGTTTTTTTGTGGGATGGGTGGCCGAGTGGTTTAAGGCGCACGCCTGGAAAGTGTGTGTACGTGAAAGCGTACCGTGGGTTCGAATCCCACCCCATCCGTTGTAACTTGTTATCCCGTTTGCTGTTTCTGAGTAAACGGGATTTTCGTTTCAGGACGAGCGATTGTTCTGCTGTCCACTCCTGCTGTCCATTTCACGTTCCACCGGCGATGCATCGCTTCGCTCGTCCATTCAGCGCTTCCCGTATGACGGCCAGCTCGGGCTGCTGGTAGACGGTGAGCACCGTCTGCGGTGATTTCCATCTGTCCCGCCTCAGTTGAAATGTGACTCGTACCTGCTCCACACTATGGAGCACGGAGGAGTCCATGAATCAGTCGAACGGAACGAACGGAACGAACGGACGTCGTCCCGATCGTCGCGGGCGATCGTCGCGGGCGACCGGTTGCGCGACACCCGCCTGACCGGTTACCATTGAGGACAGTGGCACGGGGTGCCTGCGCACGAGTCGACAAGCGCGGGCTGAGATCACACCCGTCGAACCTGATCTGGGTCATTCCAGCGAAGGGAGCGTCACTGGTGCATGCGCGTCGCGAGCCGCCGAAGCCCGAGTCTTCGTCCCTCGCCGCCTCCGCCGGCCCCCGCTCCCATCGCGACATACGCGACATTCCGGAGCGCTCGTGCTGGCACTCGCATTCATCCTCGCCCTTCAGGCGGCCTCTCCCGCCGACACCACCCACGCGCGCGCCGACTCGCTCGCCGCCGACTCGCTGCGCGCCCGCCGCGCGCAACGGCTGGAGTCGGTTCAGGTCACCGCGATTCGCGGCGGCTCCGCGCTGATCTCCGAGAAGACGCTGGAACGCGCCGACATTCAGCGCCGCTACGCGGGACAGGAGACGCCGATTCTCCTGCAGGCCGCGCCCGGCATCACCGCCTACTCGGAGAGCGGGTCGGCATCCAACTACTCGTACATGCGGCTGCGCGGGATCGACCAGACGCGCATCAACATCACGCTCGACGGCATTCCGCTGAACGAGCCGGAGGACCAAGGACTCTTCTTCTCCAACTTCCCCGACTTCGCGAACAGCATCGCATCGGTGCAGATTCAGCGCGGTGTCGGCTCGAGCACCCATGGTGTTGCCTCGTACGCCGGATCGGTGAACTTCCAGTCCGTGCCGGTCGCGAGCGTCGCGCCCGGCGGCGAGCTGCAGTTCACCCGGGGGGCCTATGGCACTTCCCGGCTCAGTGCCACGCTGCAGTCGGGGCTCACGCCGAGTGGCTTCGCTGGATATGTGCGTGCCTCGGGCCAGCGGACCGACGGCTATCGCTTCAACTCCGGCAACCGCTCGCACAGTGCGTTCGCGAGCGGCGGATGGTTCGGCGCGCGCGACATCGTGAAGGCCACGGTACTCGCCGGAATCTCGTCCAACGAGCAGGCCTACCTCGCGTCGCCGCTCTCGGTGCTGCGCCAGAACCCGCGCGACAACCCCTACGGCAACAGCCCGGCGAGCGCGGTCGGCGATCGCTTTCACCAGGATCTCGCCAGCGTGGCGTGGACGCACGCGCTGTCGGCGTCGCTCAGCCTCGCCACTACCGCCTACGGGTTCGACGCCGGCGGCTGGTACGACGTCCCCGGTATGACCGGTCTCGGCGACGCGTACAACTACAATCTCCACTCGCGCTGGGGGGGGATCATCAGCGCGCTCGACTGGACCGGCGAGGCGGCCACCGCGTCGGTCGGCCTTCACCTCGCGCGCTATCATCGAGAGCACTGGCTGTACACGCGTCCCGATCTCGAGACCCGTCTGTACAGCAACGTCGGCTACAAGGGCGAGCAGAGCGCCTTTGCCAAGGGCTCGGTCACCCGCGGACGGACGACGCTGTTCGGCGACCTGCAGCTGCGTCTCTCGCAATTCCGCTACCAGCCGACGGAGAGCTCGGGTGTCTCGCCGGCGTCGGTGCGGTGGTCGTTTCTCAATCCGAAGGCGGGGGTGAGCGTGCGCGTCAGCGATCGGCTGGTCGCCTACGCCAGCGCGGGCATCAACGGGCGGGAGCCGACGCGCGCCGACATGTTCGCCGGTGCCGACGACGTGGACAGCGTCACCGCGCGCTCGGTGCTGCCGTTGACCCGCGTGCATCCGGAATCGGTGCGCGACGTCGAGACTGGTGTCACCTGGCAGGGAGGCAGGGTGCAGGCGCAGGCCAACCTCTTCCTGATGCAGTTCCGCGACGAGATCGCGCCGATCGGCGAGATCAACCAGATCGGCTACGTCCTGCGCAAGAACGTCGCGCGGAGCGTGCGCCGCGGCATGGAAGGCGATCTGACCTGGCGGGCGATGCCGCGCCTCACCGTCCTGGCGACCGCGTCCCTCACAGACGCGCGCATCCGGGACTATCGCGACGAGGCGACGGGCGAGCTGTTCCACGACGTCACCGCGCTGCTCACGCCGAAATTCATCAGTGGCCACGGCATTCGCAGCGACCTCGCCTCGTGGCTCTCGCTCGACGTCGATGGGCGCTATTCATCCCGCATGATGCTCACCAACACGAACGACGCGCGGTTCGTGGTGCCGGCGAGCTGGTACGCCGACGCCGGCATCACGCTCCGCTTCGCGCGGCATTCGGTGCTCGTGCAGCTCCGCAACGTGTTCGACCGGCGCGTCTACACCGGCGGCTATCCCGGACCCGCCATGGACGGCGCCGACCGGTCCGCGATGGAGCCGTACTACTACACGCTCGCGCCGAGAAATCTGACGGTCAACGCCCGGCTCGTGTTCTGACCTGAGTCCGCTCGAGCTCTTCGCCGCAGCGATTGGCATCATCAGCGTCTGGCTCAGCATCCGGCAGGACATCCGGAGCTGGCCGACCGCCATCGTGAACGTCGTGCTGTACGCGATCGTCTTCTACGGGGCGAAGCTCTACGCCAACATGGGGCTGCAGGTCGTCTACGCGGTGCTGTCGGTCTACGGCTGGTACGAGTGGCTCCATGGCGGGGAGAACCGTACGAAGCTTCACGTCACGCGCACGGGCCCGCGACTCGGTGCCCTGCTCGCGCTCATCGCCGTGGCCGGATCGGTGCTGCTCGGCATGCTGCTGCACCGGGCGACCGACGCGGCGCTCCCGTTCATGGACTCGGCTCTCTCGAGCACCAGCCTCGTCGCGCAGTGGATGATGACGAGGAAGAAGCTGGAGAACTGGCTCGTCTGGAGTGCCGTGGATGTGCTGTACGTCGGGATGTTCATCTACAAGGGGCTGTACCTCACGTCTGCCCTGTACGCGGTGTTTCTCGCGCTCGCGGTGCGAGGCTACGGCGAGTGGCGCCGCTCGATGACTGTCGCGTCCGCCGCCGCCGCCGCCGCGGCGGCCTGACGCGGCGTGCCGCACCCTCTCGTCCTTGTCTGCGTCACCGGCCCGGAGTCGACAGGCAAGACGACGCTCGCGCGGCGTCTCGCCGAGTGGCTGGACACCGAATGGGTGCCGGAGGCGTCGCGCCGGTACGCCGTACGAAAGGGAAGCGAGCTGCTCGCCTCGGATGTGTCGCCCATCGCGCGCGAGCACATCGAGCTCGCCGACGGCGCAGTCGAGCGGGTGCGCGCGCGCGGGGCGACGGCGCTCGTGCTCGATACGGACCTGATCAGCACCGTCGTCTACGCGCGCCACTATTACGGCGCGGTGCCCGCCTGGATCGTGCGCGCCCAGCGTGATCGGCGTGCTGACCTCTATCTGCTCTGCGACGTCGATGTCCCCTGGGTGCCGGATGGCGTGCGCGACCGGCCGGAAAACCGCGCGGCGATGTGCGACCTGTTCCGACGCGCGCTGGCTGCGCGGGCCGCGCAGGCCGCGGGGGATGCCAGGACGGTGATCATCCGCGGCGATTGGGCGACTCGCTGGGAGCGGGCTCGCGACGCCGTCGCCTCGCTCGGCATCGGCCGGACGCCGAGCGAGGCGTGAGGCGTCACCCCACTCGATGCGGAGCGCCTGTCCGCAGGGTGGTGCCCCCCTCCATCAGTCCGTGTGTCGGTAGAAGGGTTTCTTCCCGGCGTCGTGGTCCGTCATGTCGACGATGGCCACGATCTCCGGCGCGACCCTACGCACCTTAACCTCGAACCCGCGTCGCAGCGTGAGTTGCGAGGCCGCGCATCCTTGGCACCCGCCACTCATGGTGACCGAGAGGTTTCCGTCCTTCACGTCGACAATGGAAATTTTCCCGCCGTGGGCCGCGATTGCACGGTTGACTTGCAGGTCCAGGAGTTCCTGAATAACCGTGCGAACCTCGGCGTCGGTGCGCCCCGGCGCACCTGCGGTGCGAGGGGCCTCGAGGATGGCCGGTATCCCTGTGAGGAGCTGCGCACGGATGACCGTTCCGATTGCCGATTTCAGTGCGGACCACGAGGCGACTGAGTCCTTCCCGACCGTCACGACGTTCTCGGCAATGAGCACGTTGGCGACGCCGGGAAGCGCGAACAACTGTTCGGCGAGGGGTGAACTAGCGGCCAATTCTTTGGCGTGGAAGAAGAAGGGACCGCCCGGATGTACCATTTGGCTTACGGTGAACTTGCACGTGTCGGGATCGGCGACGGAAGATATGGCGCGGATCGTGATCGTCGGGTCGAGAGGCAGGACATCAAACATCTTCCACCACCTTGGCTGCGAAGCTCTCAGCGAGGGCCCGCAGGTGCTTCAGCGAGTAGATCCCGGTACTGTGGCCGTCGTTCCAGCGGAATATTATGGCGTAATTGCCTGCGCTGGTGATCGCGTGGGGGGCCACGTCCGGCATTACGCTCTTTGGATTGAGCAGCGGCCGTCCGCTCATTTCCTCGACGCAGAGGGCGCACGGGCATGCCAGTCGAAGGTCACGGACGTCGAAGTCGTCACTGCGCCCATCCTCCCAGAGCACAGACAACGTGCGCGGATCTCGCCGACGGAAACCGACTGGGGTGGTTGGAGATCCCATCGGCCGGACCGAGCGCTCCATCCAGGCCGGCTCACCCTCGTTCGTTTCCCAGTTCCAGATGAATGCTCCAAGCGCCGTCGTTGGAAGCGCCTCGAGTCGGCTGGCAAGCTCTGTCGCGATCGCGACATAAGCCTTGGCTGCGACGGAGCTCGCCTTGTTGGCCACGATCGGACGCCCCTCGTCCCCACCCGTGACGATGTCGGCATCGAGCGGAATGGCACCCAGAAATGGGACGCCGAGCTCGCTACTCATCCGCTCGCCGCCGCCACGGCGGAAGATGTCCGTTTCCTCTCCGCAGTGCGGGCAGGTGAAGGTGCTCATGTTCTCGATGATGCCGAGGATGGCGACACTCAGGGTCTCGAACGCGCGCAGCCCGCGGCGGGCGATCTTGAGGCTCACATCCTGCGGCGTCGTCACGACGATCGCGCCGGACAGCGGAACGCTCTGGGCCAAAGTCAGCTGCGTGTCGCCGGTCCCGGGCGGGAAGTCGAAAATCAAATAGTCCAGCTGTCCCCACTGCACGGACCCGATGAACATTTTCAGGTACTTGCCCACCATCGGTCCACGCAAGATGGCCGGGCTGTCATCCCCGGTGAGCATGCCCATCGATATCGCCTTCAGGCCGTATCGTTGCGCGGGGACGATCTTCTGGTCCGCGGTCATCTCGGGCTGCTCGCCGGTGGGAAGTCCCAGCATGACGGGGATGCTCGGGCCCATGATGTCCGCGTCAAGAAGCCCGACGCGATAGCCGGCTTGTTGGAGCGCGAGCGCGAGATTGACGCTGACGGTGGACTTGCCTACGCCGCCCTTGCCGCTGGCCACCGCGATGATGTGCCTGATGCCCGGCAACTTTTCAGGACCGGCGGAAGGCTGGGACGACGCGCTCGGCGCGCGGTCACGGTTCGGACCCGTAGTCTGCATGTCTCAGCTCCAATTGACAGGGCGGTGCCTTAGTTTAGAAAGTAGTCACTTTACTTATCTTTAGTAAAGCATGTACTTTGTAAACTTGCCAAAATGGAGACCGCCGTACGGGTGACCAGCAGGAACCCGGAAACTCCCGGGTCCGGCCGGGACCGTGTCCTCTTCCAGCTTAAGAAGCACGGCCCCCAGACCGCGGCGCGGGTGGGGAAACGGCTGGACGTTACGGCCATGGCTGTCCGCCAGCACCTCTCCGTCCTTCACGGAGAGGGGTTGGTCGACTTCACGGATGAGCGGCGGAAGGTCGGTCGGCCCGCACGCGTATGGCAACTCACGCCCAAGGCCAACGGTCGATTCCCGGACTCCCACGCGGAGCTCGCGGTCGACATGCTCCAGGCGATTCAGAGCGCCTCCGGGGAAGAAGGCCTAGAACGCCTGACCGCCGAGAGGACGCGGAAGCAGGTGGAAAGCTATAGCGCGCGGATGCCCAGCCGGGACCGGCCGCTCGGAGAACGCGTGGCCGCCCTAGCGACGATCCGACGCGAGGAAGGCTACATGGCCGAGTGCAGGCGCGTCGGGAATGGAGCGATCGAGCTCGTAGAAAACCACTGCCCGATCTCCAAGGCAGCGCAGTTCTGCCCGAAGCTCTGCGGCGGCGAGCTGACGCTCTTCCGTGAGGTCCTCGGTGACCGCGTCACCGTCGAGCGGATCGAGCACGTGCTGACTGGCGACCGCCGGTGCGCCTACCGAATAATCGTGGAGTCGGGCGAGGGCCGGAGGGAAGCAAGGGAAGCATAAGTTCATTTCCGCATCGGCTCGAAACGCGTGCTGTCCTCATAAGGGATCTCGCGGAACGGCGGAAGCCCCGCGTCGGCGATGACCGACTCGAGCCCCGCGCGATCGTAGAACTCGCGGCTGTCGCGATCGATCAGCACTGTGCTCGGGTACAACGGCGCGAGACGTCGGAACTCCGCGTCGATGAGCCGGAACCGATGCACCATGTGCTCAACGTTCTCGTGCGGGCGGCGACGCAGGCGGATGTGCTTCTCGATCGTATCCGTGCCCGACGTGAGGACGATCACGCGGTCCGGCTGCCAGCGATCGCCGATGGCGAGCACGTGATGGAGCTCCGCGTGATACTCGGGTGGATACTCGACGATGTGTGCCTCGAGCGTGATGCGCGCGCCTTCGAGCAGGATCACGCGATCCGTGTTGTCGTGCGCCGCCGCGCTCCGATAGTTCGCATCGTACAGCCGGCCGAAGTACGCCGTCACGCCGACCGGATTGCGTCCGGCCTCGATGTCCGCGAGCACACGCGTGTCCCACACGCCCTTCTCGCCTTCACCGTACGAGCCGTGCTGGTAGAGATCGCCGAGCTGGCGCACGAGCGTGCTCTTCCCGACACCGGGCCCACCGACGATGGCGATACGCATGGGCTCGATATTAGCCGACGCGCCAACACCGCGAGACCTCGCGGCGTAGTTTGAGAGTCGAGTGCTTCGTCAGCGCTATCGACTAAGGAGACTCGCCGTGTCATTCAACGTCGCCCAGAAACTCATCGCATCCCACCTGGTTGTGGGGCAGATGGTACCGGGGACCGAAATCGGCCTGCGCATTGACCAGACCCTCACCCAGGACGCGACCGGAACTCTTGTCATGCTCGAGCTGGAGGCGCTGGGACTCGATCGCGCACGCACGGAAGTGTCCGTGCAGTACGTCGACCACAACCTGTTGCAGGCGGACAGCAAGAACGCGGAGGACCATGAATTTCTCCGCTCGGCGTCCCGCCGGTTCGGCCTGTGGTTCTCGAAGGCCGGCAATGGTGTGTCGCATCCGACGCACATGCAGCGGTTTGGTATCCCGGGCAAGTCCATGGTTGGCTCCGACAGCCACACCCCGGCCGCGGGCTCGCTCGGGATGCTGGCCATCGGCGTCGGGGGCACAGAGGTGGCCTTGGCAATCGCCGGCGAACCGCTGTACATGAGGATGCCCGAAATTTGGGGCGTGCGGCTCACTGGGCAGTTGCCGCCGTGGACGAGTGCCAAGGATGTCATTCTCGAAATGCTGCGCCGACACGGCGTCCACGGAGGCATCAATCGGATCATCGAGTACTACGGTCCTGGCCTCGCGACCCTCACCGCGATGGATCGGCATGTGATCGCCAATATGGGCGCGGAACTGGGAGCGACCACCACGGTTTTCCCCGCTGACGATCAGGTGCGAGCCTTCCTGCGCTCAGAGCAGCGCGAGGGCGACTTCATCGAACTGCTCGCGGACGCGGATGCAGCGTACGACGTGACCGAGGATATCGACCTATCCACGATCGAGCCGCTCATCGCGCTCCCCAGCTCGCCAAGCAACGTCGTGCCGGTGCGAGAGGTCGCCGGCCGGCCGGTGGAACAGGTCGTGATCGGGTCATCCGCGAATCCGGGGCTGCGCGACTTCGCGATTGTCGCCGCAATCACCAAGGGACGGCAGTCGTACCCCGGCCTGTCCTTCGACGTCAATCCAAGCTCCCGTCAGATCCTGCAGGACCTGACCAGAATGGGCGCCACCTTCGATTTGATCAGCGCGGGCGCCCGGCTGCATCAATCCGGATGCATGGGCTGCATCGGCATGGGTCAGGCCCCAGCGAACGGACGCAACAGCCTGCGCACGATGCCGCGCAACTTTCCGGGCCGCTCGGGTACCAAGGAAGACTCGGTCTACCTGTGTTCGCCGGAGACAGCGGCGGCGGCCGCGCTCACCGGAATAATCACCGATCCGCGAGATCTGACGAAACTTCTGGGGCTGGAGTACCCCGCGCTGGAACTGCCCGCGGTGTCGAGCGTGAACCTGACCATGCTCGAGAAGCCGCTGCCGCCGGAGGAGGCCTCCAAAGTGCAACTGATCAAGGGCGAAAACATCTCCCCGTTGCCGGTCTTTGGGCCGCTCGCCGATCGCATCGAGGCACCGGTCGCCTTGATCGTGGGCGATGACGTTTCGACGGACGAGATCCTGCCGGCCGGTGCACGCGTTTTGCCCTATCGCAGCAACATCCCGAAGCTCGCCGAATTCACCTTTGACCAGATCGACGAAACCTACCCTGCTCGTGCCGTGAAAACCCGCGACACGTCCGGTCATATTGTGGTCGCCGGTGCCAACTATGGGCAGGGATCCTCACGAGAGCACGCCGCGATCACCCCGCGCTTCCTCGGATTGCGCGCGGTGCTGGCCGTCTCGTTCGCGCGAATCCACTGGCAGAACCTGGCCAATTTCGGCGTGCTCGCGCTCGAGTTCGCGGATGCGGCCGATCACGATCGCGTTCAGCAGGGCGACGTGCTCGTGCTGGCCGGCATCCGCGAGGCGCTCGTGGCCGGGACGGAGATCGCCGTGCGCAACGAGACCCGCGATGAGGCCTACGCCGTGCGGAACGGTCTCTCGACGCGGCAGGTCGAAATGCTCCTCGTGGGTGGTCTCATTCCGTGGCTGCGCGAGCGGAGAGCGCGTGCCGCCGGCGACCGTAAGGAAGTCAGATAGGGCCCGCGCGGATTCATTGTGCAGGAAGATTCCATCCTGTGACGGTTCAGTGGCCAGGTGACAGTCATCGGATTTGTGGGTATGTGGCTGTGCCATAGACTGCAAGCGTGATCTGCCGAACACCATCATATGGATTGAACCGGCGTTCCGCGCCGCTGCTCTGTACCCCAATTGGACGAGACACTTTGGGAAGCGTAGTTTCACTTCTCGGAGGTCGCTGCTACGTTTTCAGACTCCGGAAGTAAAGCGGGTGAATTGCTGTCCATTCTGCTGTCCATCTGGAGGGGGACACATGCAGACATCGAGGGGTCGGTTGCAACATAGATCGCCGATCCGCCTATGAAATGCGGACATGGTGTCGTGATCCGGCCCCTACCGGAAGTGCTTGGAAAGTGTGTGTACGTGAAAGCGTACCGTGGGTTCGAATCCCACCCCATCCGTTGCGGTTCTAACAGCGCCCCGACTGCACCGCGCGCTCTGAACACGGCGTGAGCGAGCGCGCCAGCAGCTTCCAACCCGTATCGGGCGAACGAACACGGTCATGAACCTCAGCGCTGCACGTCGGCCTGCGCCGTGGTCAGAGGGCACGCTTCCCTGACGGCGACGACGGGATATCGCGGCGGCTCCCATCCCTCGACGATCACGTCGGTGAGGTATCTCGCAATGCCGCTCAATGTGTCCCCGCTGATCGGCGCCAGGGCGATGTCCCAGCCGACGAGTCCCGTCGAGAGGCGTACGCGAATCGTATCGGCCAGCCGGCTCCAGCCGCTCCGGGTCCACAGCCGTTGCTGGGCAGCCGTCAGATGCGGTCGCCTGGCGCGGCCTTCCGGCTGAAGCTCGAGCGTCCACCACCCGACGTTCGATCTTTCGAGATGCCCAGCGGCCGAATGACCCATGGGCCTGTTGAAGCGGTAGCAGCCCAGGGGATCTTTGACAGGCTGGGCCGCCAGCGTCGTCGAGCCAGTGCTACTCCCGGCACAGGCGATACCGATCAGCAGG
>JANLGX010000403.1 GCA_024654005.1 Gemmatimonadaceae bacterium
AAAATTCATGATCTCATTCTACCGTTTCTCGTGAACCCACACCTCACACTCATGCGATACAAGATCCTGTCCTTGGCACCAGCACTTCTGCTCGCTGCCTGTGCCCGGTCGACGACGCCTCCCGCGGCACCCTCACCAGCCGGCGCCGGACCACGCGCCGCTGCCACTCCCGGCGGTGCGCCCGCGGCCGGCGATTCCGCCACGGGCGGACGCGCCGCGGCGAGCACGCCGAGCCCGCGTCCCTATAACAGGGTTATTACCCCGGAAGCTATCACCCGGCGCGGCATGTTTGCCGTGCATAAGGTAGGCGACAAGCTCTTTTTCGAGATCCCCCGGAAGGAGCTGTACAAGGACATGCTCATCGTGGGGCGATACGCGCGGGCCGCGGCGGTAGATCCGACTCCCGGCGGCGGGTTCGGGTCCTACGTCGGTGATCAGTTCGGTGAGCGCACGCTGCGCTGGGACAGGAGTGGCAACCGGATCATCCTGCGGTCGCCCTCGTTCACGATCACGGCCGACACGGGGCTGTCCGTCTACCGGGCGGTCGAGGCGTCCAACTACCCGCGCATCATCGCCGTCTTCAACGTCGAGTCGTGGGGCCCCGACAGCACCGCCGTCATCGACGTCACCCGGCTGTTCACCACGGCCATCCCCGAGATCGCGGCGATCCGGGGTAGCATCGACGCCCAGCGCTCGTTCGTCGAGCGCGCGATCGCGTTCCCGGACAACGTCGAGATCGAAGCGACCCAGACCGGAACTCCCACGCCCCCGCCGGGTGGTGGCGGAGGCGGCGGTGGTGGGTCCAGCGCGCCGCGCGAGGCGCAGAGCGTGCTCGCCCACTGGAGTCTGGTCCGGCTGCCCGAGCAACCGATGATGCCACGCAGGTTCGACGAGCGCGTCGGGTTCTTCTCCATCCGCCAGGTCGACTTCGGCACCCCGGAGCACCGCTCGGCGGTGCGGCGCTACATCACGCGCTACCGGCTGGAATGCTCCGAGCGCAGGGAAGGAGATCTCTGCTACCCGAAGAAGCCGATCACGTATTACGTGGATCCGGCGACGCCCGAGATCTGGAAGCCGTTCGTCCGCGCCGGCATAGTCGAGTGGCAGTCGGCGTACGAGGCAGCCGGCTTCAAGGATGGAATCGTCGCCGGCGAGGTGCCGGCCAACGATCCGGACTGGTCGCCGGAGGACGTCCGTCACACGATGATCCGCTGGCTGCCGTCCACGGTCGAGAACGCAGTCGGACCGCACGTGCACGACCCGCGGACCGGCGAGATCTTGAACGGCTCGGTGCGGATGTTCCACAACATTCTCAACCTGCAGCGCGCCTGGTACTTCACGCAGGCGTCGCCGCTCGACCCTCGCGCGCGCCGGCTGCCGTTTCCGGACTCGCTCATGGGCCGGCTGCTGCAGTTCGTCGTCGCGCACGAGATCGGGCACACGCTCGGCCTCCAGCACGACCAGATCGGCAGCTCGACGTATCCGGCGGACAGCGTCCGCAGCCGCGCGTGGACCGCGCGCATGGGGCATAGCCCGAGCATCATGGATTACTCGCGCTTCAACTACGTGGCGCAACCGGAAGACAGCATCGCTCTGAAGGACCTGATCCCGCGCGTGGGGCCGTACGACGAGTACGCGATCATGTGGGGTTACAAGCCGATCCCGGGCGTCAGGAGTCCGGACCAGGAGCTGCCGGTGCTCGACCAGTGGGCGCGAATGCAGGACACGATCCCGTGGTACCGGTTCTCGGCATCGAACGAGTTCGGAGCGACCGGCACGCAGAGTGAAGCGGTCGGGGATGCGGATCCCGTTCAGTCGACGGGATACGGCTTCCGCAACATCGAGCGCGCGGTGGGCTACATCGCCACCGCCGCCATCAGACCGGGCGAGGACAACTCCGATCTGCGCGAGCTGTACGACCGGACGGTCGGGCAGTGGGCCAACGAAGCAAACCACGTCGCGACGCTGGTCGGCGGCGGGACGGTGCAGTATAAGTCCGGCAGCCAGCCGGGACCGGTGTACGTGCCCATCACCCGGGCGCGGCAGGCGGAGGCCGTCCGCTTCATCAACCAGAACGTGTTCCGGACGCCGACGTATCTGATCCGCCCGGAGATCGCGGCCCGCATCGAGGCGCAGGGTATGATCCGCCGAATTAACAACGCCCAGGTGCGGGTTTTGAACAATCTGCTCAACGACGGCCGGCTCAACCGGCTGCTCGAGCAGGAAGCGCTGGGTACGCCGGAGCCGTATCAGCTCTCGAGAATGCTGGACGACTTGCGGCGCGGACTGTGGTCCGAGCTGCTCACGGCGCGGCCGGCGATCGACGCGTTCCGCCGCGACCTGCAGATGGATTACCTGAACATCATTGACGAGAAGATCAACCCGCCGGAGCGGCCGGCGAGCCCAACGCCGACGTTCACGTTCGGCACCCCGCCGGCGCCGCTGTCCGACGACGCCAAGTCCCAGCTGCGGGGCGAGCTGGTGACTCTGCGCGGCGAGGTGCAGCGCGCGATTCCGCGGGCCGGTGACCGGTCGACGCAGCTGCACCTGCAGGGAGCGTTGTACAGGATCGGGGCGGTACTGGATCCGAAGAAGTAGGCAGCACGAGATGCGCAGGCGGGCGCGGTGTGCGGTGAACGCACACCGCGCTCTTTTTTTCACGGCGAGTTTGTCGAGCACCGCTTCGGGCGGAGAAAGAACTGGGGCGGCAGGATTCGAACCTGCAACTTCCTGATTAACAGTCAGGCGGTCTGCCAGTTGACCTACACCCCATGACAGCCGGTGACTAGTGACTGGTGACTAGTGACTAGTCAAAAACAAAAACGCCCGCCGGATCGAGTCTGGCGGGCGCATCGACGCTGCTGGAACGCACGCGCGCGAGCTAGCCAGACCTCCCGGAGAGGACGTTGTGGCAATTCGACGGCAGGTAATTCAGCGCGAGCGTCATGATTGCAAGGTGAAGCGGGCGGGGAAGGATGTCAAGCTGGAAAAGAACCGTTATGACGGATGAGTCGGGCATCGTCGCGGAAGGCAGGCTCCAGGAATATTCCAAGCGGAATCCAGGCCGTGAGCAGCGAGCTGTTAGCTCTGAGCCGCCAGGCAACCGACATTTGGACGTGTCATGAATTTGGCCGGCCGAATCCCATGGACGTCCGAATCGCAGTTGCTGATAGCTCAGAGCTAAGAGCTCTCAGCTCACGGCCCGGATTCCGTCTGGAATATCCCTGGAGCCATTCCCGTCGGTCAGTAGGCCTGGTCCCAGCTCGCTGACAGCCTGCTCGCCGAATCGATGATCCCCACCATGCTGTAGGTCTGCACGAAGTTCCCCCACTGCTCGCACGTCTCGGGATCTATGTCCTCCGCGAGCAGTCCGTGCCGGTTGCGGCAGGTAAGCAGGTGCTCGAACAGCGCGCGCGCCTCCTCTCGCTCGCCGATGGCTGCCAGCGCGTTGATGTACCAGAAGGTGCACACGACGAACGCGTTCGTGGGCTTCCCGAAATCGTCCGGCTCGGAGTAGCGGAAGATCATCGGGCCGTGGCGAAGCTCGCGCTCGATCGCGCGGACCGTCCCGACGAAGCGGGGGTCGTCGGGGCGAACGAAGCCGACCTCGTGCAGCCGCAGCAAACTCGCGTCGAGCGTGGAGCCGTCCATCGTGGCCACGAAGCTGTTGAGCTCCGCGTTCCACGAGCGGCGCGAGATGACGGCGTGCATTCTGTCGGCGTGTCCGCGCCAGTAGGCGGCCTTGTCCCGCAGCTCGAGATGCTCCGCGATCCTGGCGAGGCGGTCGCAGCCGGCCCAGCACATGACGCTGGAGAAGGTGTGCACGTGGTTCGAGCCGCGCGACTCCCAAATGCCGGCGTCCGGCTGATCGAACAGCTTCGCCGCCTGCTCGCCCAGGTACTCGAGACGGGGGAACAGGGAATCGTCCTCCCGCCGCACGAGCCGGTGATCGAAAAACACGTGCGGCGCGGCCAGTATCGCCGAGCCGTACACGTCGTGCTGCACCTGCTTGTGCGCGTCGTTGCCGATTCTCACCGGACCGATTCCGCGGTAGCCGGGGAGCGCTTTCGCGACGTGCTCGTCGGGGACCGGGCGGCCGGTGATCCCGTACATGGGCTTGAGCGGCTCGTCGCCGACGTCCGCGACGATGTTGAGGATGTAGCCGAGGTACCGCTCCATCGTACGGGTAGCGCCCAGGCGGTTGAGCGCGTTGACCACGAAGTACGCGTCGCGAATCCAGCAGTACCTGTAATCCCAGTTGCGCGTGGTGCCCGGCGCTTCCGGGATCGAAGTCGTCACGGCCGCGATGATCGCGCCGGTATCCTCGACCACGTTCAGCTTGAGGCTGATCGCAGCGCGAATCACCTCCTCCTGCCACTCGAACGGGATGGCCAGGGAGCGAACCCAATCTCTCCAGTGCGACAGCGTCTCCTCGAACATGTGCCGGCCGAGCGACGCGACGGAGCCCATGATCGTCTCGTCGGGTCCGAGGACGAGCGTGTGGGTGTCTTCGACGAAAAACGTGTTCTCCTCGACGACCGCGGAGATCGGGAGCGTCGTCGTGAGACGGAGCACCGCCTCGCCGCCGTAGTACCTCACGTGATGGCTGCCGACCGTCGTCGGCAACCGCTCGCCGCCGTAGTTCTTCATCGGCCTGAGCCGGACCCGCGCCCTTGGCGATCCGCTCACGCGCTTGATCTGTCGCACGAGCATCATCGGGCAGAACATCCGCTCGTACTGATCGAAGCGCGGCGCGAAGTCGGTCACCTCGATGCAGCCGTCGCTCGAATCGAACAGGCGGGTCACCAGTATGGCCGAGTTGGCGAGATACTCCTGCTCGGCGCGCGTCTGATCCGCGAGCTCGATCGCGAATATTCCCTGCGGGTCCGCCTCCGCTCCGCGCAGCAGGGAGCAGAAGGCGGGGTCACCATCGAACCGCGGAAAGCAGCACCAGCAGATGGTGCCCGCCGGATTGATGAGCGCGGCGATCGTGCCGTTGCCTATCAGCGCCAGGTCGAGCGTGCTCATCTGGTGTCGAGCCACCGGCGGACGGCCCGCACGTCCTTCAGCCTGAAGCGGGCGCCGGTCTTTCCGGGACCGACCTTGATGGAGATTCCATTTTCCTCGTTGACTACGGCGAAGGCGTATTCGTCGGTCGCGTCGTCGCCGAGGAACACCGGCGTCCGCCCGCGAAACGGCGGCTCCCGCATGAACTCCTGCACCGCGACGCCCTTGTCCTTGCCGGCGGGCTTGAGCTCAACGACGCGCTTGCCTTCCTGCAGCACGTACTCGGGTCCCAGCTCCGCGCACAGCCTGCGCATCACCGTGTGGACGTGGCCCGCGAGCTCGGGAACCGCGCGGTAGTGCAGCGCCAGCGAGAGACCCTTTTGCTCGAGCAGGAGCCCGGAGTATTTCCTCACCTCCCGCTCGAGCCTGCCGGCCGCGCGCTCCAGCCCGTTCGACTGCTCTTCGTGGGCCGTGATCCGGCCCGTCGCGTCCCGCCTTTCCAGTCCGTGCTGGCCGGCGATGGGCAGGCACGGCTCACTGATGAGGCTGCCGATGTCGCTGATCGATCGTCCGCTGATGAGCGCGACGGCTCCGCCGGCGAATTCGCTCAGCTCCGTGAGCAGAGTCTGCACCTCCTCGTCGAGATGCACGTCCGCGGGTGACGGAGCGATGTCCAGGAGCGTGCCGTCGAGGTCGACGAAATAGGCCCAGTCGGCGCGCGGCGCGGGCGGCGCGGGCGGCGCGGGCGCCGCCGCCGGGCCCGCCTGCGTGGCCGCGTCGTCAGCCTTCATCAGCGTTCATCGCCGGTATTGAGCGGCTGCGGTCCCGGCGCTCGATGCGATCCGCCTGCTGCGTGTCCAGCAGGCGCACTCGGCGCCGCATCGTCGCGGCATCCATCAGCATCCTCCCGGCCCAGCGGAACACGTTGAACTCCTGCACCAGTCCGCGCATGAGCTGCATGCGCGCCCGCTGCATGCCGGGCGTCATCGTCAGCGCCGCGTGCAGCGCCGCCGCGCACTCGTCCGCGTCGTAGGGATTCACTATCAGCGCCTCGGGGAGCTCCCGCGACGCGCCGGTAAACTGGCTGAGCACGAGCACGCCCGCGAGGTCGTCGCGGGAAGCCACGAACTCTTTCGCCACCAGGTTCATTCCGTCGTGGAGACTGCTCACGAAGCACACGTCGGCCGCGCGGTAATGCTCGAAGACGCTGTCCGGCTCGTGATGCTCCACCGCGAGCACGATCGCGGGCGCCCCGCCCCCGAACTTGATGTTGATCGAGGCGGCCATCTCGCGCACCCGCGCATCGTACTCCCGGTAGTGCCCGATCTTCGCGCGAGTCGGCGCCGCGATCTGCAGAAACGTAAACTTGCCCACCCAGTGAGGGTGCAGCTCGAACAGTCGCTCGACCGCGCGAAACCGCTCCTCGATGCCCTTGGTGTAATCGAGCCGGTCGATTCCGACCCCCAGCAGCTGGTTCTCCGGCAGCCCGTGGCGCGCGCGCACCGCCGTCCGGCACTCAGCCACCGGCTTGCCGAGCAGGCCCGCGAGCGGCGGCCACGCGACGGAGATCGGATACCGCCTGACAGCCGTCGTCTTTCCCTTGTACGAGACGCTGAACGTCTCGCGGTCCGCGCGCGCCTCGAGCACCCTGTCGACCGTGTCGACGAAGTTGTTGCAATGGAACTGCGTGTGGAAGCCGAGGATGCTGCTGCCGAGCAGCCCGTCCAGCAGCTCCGTGCGCCAGGGGCAGATCGCGAAGGCTTCGGGATTCGGCCAGGGGATGTGCCAGAACGTGATGATGGTGGCCGCCGGCAGTCTCCGCCGGATCATTCGGGGAAGCAGCGCGAAGTGGTAGTCCTGGATCAGCACGATCGGATCGGGCGACTTCGCTTCGTCGGCGACGGCGGCGGCGAATCTCTCGTTGACGATCTGATACTGCCGCCAGTCGTCCGCGCGGAACGTGGGGCGCACGTGCGAGATGTGGCAGAGCGGCCAGAGTCCCTCGTTCGCGAAGCCGTAGTAGTAGCCGTCCTCCTCTTCCTTCGACAGCCACACGCGGCGCAGCTGATACTCGGGACGATCCAGCGGCACGCCAATGCGGTCGTGGCTGTCCACGACTTCATGGTCGGCGGTACCGCTGCCGTGCGCGATCCAGGTTCCCGAGCACGCGCGCATTATCGGCTCGATCGCGGTGACCACGCCGCTCGCGGGACGCTGCACCACGATCGAATCTCCTTTCCGCACGTGGATGTACGGCTCGCGGTTCGACACCACTATGACGTTCTGGCCGTGCAGCTCCCGATCGAGAATTCCGCGCAGGGTCTCCGGCGTCCACGCGAGCTGCTCTGCGTCCCGCAGCTGATGCTCCGCTTCCAGGTCGCGGATCAGCGCGCGAAGATCGTCCGCGATCGGCCGGAGCTCCGCGCTCTCGCTGTCCGTGGCCGGGCGCAGCAGCCCCTCGCCGCGCATCAGCGCCCGCAGGCCCTGGATCCAGCCGCGCCAGCTCAGCTGCGCGATCACGACCGTCACGATCGATAACAGCACGCCCAGGCCGACGAAGAAGTAGAACAGGTAGCGCTTCGTCTCCTCGCTCCGCCGCGTGATGTAGGCCATGTCCTGCACGATCACGACGCGGGCGGACATGCTGGATCCGTCGGCCGTGAGCGGTCGAACCGAGACGAGGAGCGGGCCCTGTTCAGCCTGGACGATGCGTCGCGCCGGTGTCGACAGTCCTTCCACGTTCGCGCAGCTGAGCTCGGTGGGAAGCGGCCCGGTGCTCACGGCCGCGGAGGTCGGCGAGGTGCAGAGAGCCATGGCATACAGCCGCTCGTCCTGGGTGATCCGCGTGAAGAACTGGCGGATCCTCGCCGAGTCTTCCATGGCCACCAGGCTCGCGACCGGCTCGTCGATCGTGTTCGCGATCAGGGTCGCGCGGATGTCCATGTCGTTCATGAACCAGCGGAACGTCAGGCGGTCTGCTAGCGGCATGACGAGATAGGCGAGCGCCGCCACCGTGAGCAGGAGCGGTATTACGAACCTGAGGGATAGTCTCACGAGGGTTCCTTATGTCTGCAAAGATCCCGCCGTAATGCGGGCAAGCGCCGCAAATTTCGCGGTCATGGACTCGTGGAGCTGAATCCACGCTTCGCCATGAGCGCCTCGACCCGGGGATCCCGCCCGCGGAAAGCGCGGTACGCGTCGGCGGGATCCATCGTGTTGCCGATCGAGAAAATGTGTTGCCGCAGCCGCGCGGCGACCGCGGGATCGTACAATCCTCCCGCTTCGACGAAGGCCTGGTACGCATCCGCCGTCAGCACGTCGGACCACAGATAGCTGTAGTACCCCGCGGAGTAGCCGTCACCGGCGAAGACGTGCAGGAAGTGCGGCGACCTGTGCCGCATGACGATCTCCCGCGGCATCCCCAGCTCGGCGAGCGTCTCGCGCTCGAACGCGTCGGCGTCGATCGGCCGGTCACCGGCCAGGTGCATGCGCATGTCCACGATCGCGCTGCCGAGGTATTCCGTCGTGGCGAAGCCCTGGTTGAACTTCGACGCGCGCTCGATCCGGTCCACCAGCATTTGCGGAATCGGCTGGCCCGTCTGATAATGCAGCGCGAACCGCTGCAGCACTTCGGGCGTGGGCAGCCAATGCTCCAGCAGCTGCGAGGGGAACTCCACGTAATCACGCGGCACCGCCGTGCCGGAGAGCGACGGATAGTTCACGCTCGACGACAGCCCGTGCAGCGCGTGCCCGAACTCGTGAAACAGCGTGGTCGCGTCGTCCCACGAGATCAGCACGGCCTCGCCGGGCGCTCCCTTCACGAAGTTCGAGTTGTTCGACACGATCGTCGTGACGCCGGCGTCGAACCGCTCCTGCCGCCGGTACGAGTTCATCCACGCGCCCGAGCGCTTGCCCTCGCGCGCGTACGGGTCGAAGTACCAGAGTCCGACGTGGCGCCCGGTGCCTCGGTCCTTGACCTCCCACACCCGGACGTCGGCGTGATACACGGGCACCGTCACCGGCGTGAAGTCGAATCCGAACAGCTCGCCGGCCACCCAGAACATTCCCTCGCGCAGGCGCTCGAGCTGCAGGTACGGCTTGACCTCGTTCTGGTCCAGATCGTAGCGTTGCTTCCGGACCTTCTCCGCGTAATACCGGTAGTCCCACGGCGCGATCGTGATGTTCTGTCCTTCGGCGCGCGCGAGGGCCTGCATGTCGCGCACCTCCTCGGCGACGCGCCCGACGGCGGGTCTCCAGACGGCCTCGAGCAGCTCGACCGCCCGCTCGGGCGTCTTCGCCATCGTGTTCTCGAGCCGCCAGTGCGCGTGCGTCGCGTACCCCAGCAGCTTCGCCCGCTCGGCCCGCAGCGCGAGTATCTCCGAGATGATGGCGTTGTTGTTGTGCGCGCCCGGATTGTCGCCGCGATCGACGAACATCCGCCACACCCGCTCGCGGAGGTCCCTGCTGTCGGCGTATGTCAGGAACGGATCCACCGAAGACCGGGTGTTGCTGATGATCCAGCCAGTCTGCCCCTTCGCGCTGGCCGCCGCCGCGGCGGCGTCGCGCAGCGACTGCGGCAACCCCGCCAGCTCCGACTCGCTCGTCAGCAGCAGCGTCTGGCCCTCGTCCGCCAGCACGTTCTGACTGAACGAAGTGTACAGCTCCGCGAGCCGCTGGTTGATCGCCGACAGCCGGCTTTTCGCCGCGTCGTCGAGCCGCGCGCCGGCGCGCACGAAGTTGGTCTGGTACAGCCACGCCAGCCGCTGCTGCTCCGGGGTGAGCGAGGCCTTCTCCGGCGAGTTGTACACCGCGTCGATGCGGCGAAACAGCGCCGCGTTCTGCGTGATACGATCCGAGTGGGCGGCCAGCTTGGGGGCCATCTCCCGCTCGATCGGCCGGAACTCGTCGGTGTTCATCGTCGAGCTCCAGATGCCGTACGAGGTCGTGACCCGGTCGAGCTTGCGCCCGGTCCGCTCCAGCGCCGCGAGCGTGTTCTCGAACGTCGGCGGCGCGGGATCGTTCGCTATCCGCTCGACCTCGGCCAGCTCTTCGGCCATCGCGGTCTCGAGCGCCGGCTTGAAGTCGGCGATCGTGATCCGGTCGAACGGTGGAATTCCGCCGAACGGTCCGGTCCACTCCCGCAGGAGCGGGTTCGCCGACGCCGGCGCGGCGACATCCGCCGGAGGAGTGGTTGGCGTGGTCGTGGTCACGACGGGCGCGCAGGCGAGCGCGATGCCGAGCGCGACGAGCGCGGCAGCGCGGTGTGGCGGGATCCGCGAGGGCATGGCAAGGAGAGTAGGCTGTGGCGTAGCGGAGCGTGGCGCCGGAGTCGGCGATGAAGCGTACCGTCGAAGGCTACGAGCGACCGGCTATGGTAGCAAGGGGTGCTCAGGGCGAGGTGCAGCCCGCGGTCGTGGTCGTGTACGTGATCGCGGCGATCTTCCAACCCTCGGCCGTGCGGACCAGATGCGCGGCGTCGTGGCCGCAGTGGCTGAAGCTGCTGCCTCTGCGGAAGTCATACGGGGCCCAGAGGGAAGCGATGTCTCCCGCGACCTCCACGCGCGGATCCCACATCCGCTCCACGAGCTCTTCCGTCGCACGGCCGATGGATGCCGCGAAGGCGGACACGGATACCACGTTCACCCGCGGCGGCGCCCCCGGTGTGCTCCGGATGGAGACGAGCTGCGCGTTCGGCGTGAACGCGGCCCTGATCGCCACGGTGTCGCGCGTGCGCATCGCGTCGAACAGCAACTGGACGGCGGCGATGACGGCATTTCTGTCGGCGGCCGATACTGCGTCGGCGCCTGCCGGCCGCGCGCCGGTGCCCGCGACGGCACATCCCATCGCGCCGAGCGCGCCGCACAACAGCAGAAGTCTTTTCATGACGATCCCCGTTCGTGGTTGCGTGTGAGCGTGCCGCCCGCGAAGATACGCGATCATGCTCTCATTCGCCCGACCCGCCCTTGGGGTGACCGTGTTGATCGCGACGGCCGGGTGCATACCAGGCGCGGCGCCGGTCGCGCGCGCGCCCGAGCCGGCCGCGCGCTATCGCGTCGTGGCCACCGACACGCGCCGGGAAACGACGTTCGAGCGGATGGCCGCGCGTCTGAGCGGCGCCAAGGTGGTCTTCTTCGGCGAGCAGCACGACGACCCGCGGACGCACGCGGCCGAAGTCGAGCTGCTGCACGCGCTCGCGCGGTCCGGGCGGCCGGTGATCGTGTCGCTGGAGATGTTCGAGCGGGACGTCCAGGGCGCGCTCGACGATTATCTGGCGGGGCGGATCACCGAGGCGGATTTTCTCGCCCGCTCGCGGCCGTGGCCGCGCTACGCCACGGACTACCGCGGTCTGGTCGAGCTGGCGAAAGCGCGCGGCTGGCGCGTGCTCGCGGCCAACGTGCCGCGACCCATGGCGTCGGCGGTGGGCAGGGCGGGGCTGAGCGTGCTCGACACGCTGTCGGTCCCCGGCCGCGGCAACGCGGCGCGGGAGCTGTCGTGCCCGAACAACGATTACCGCGCGCGCTTTCTGGCTGAAACCCGGTCGCACAGCGCCGGATCCGGACCTGCGCCGCAGCCGGGTGACACGCTCCCGACCGCGGTCGCCGAGCGGTTCTACCTCGCGCAGTGCGTCAAGGACGAGACCATGGCGGAGTCGATCGTGGCCGCGCTGCGGCGCGCTCCGCGCAATGCGATTGCCGTGCACTACAACGGCTCGTTTCACAGCGACTACGGACACGGAGCTGCGGAGCGGGTCGCGCGGCGCGAGCCGCGCTGGAAGTTGGCGATCGTAACGGCGATTCCCGCGAGAGATCCGGCCCTGGCGCCGGTCGCTCCGAACGCGGGCCGCGCCGACTTTCTGATCTTTACGCGCCGGGACTAGCGGGCTCGCGCTTCGCGCCGCCGCGCTGGCGGAGGCGCCCCACGGCGGGCGTGAGCACCACGGTTGCCGCGATGCGCAGCGGCTGCGTCAGCTTGGTGGCGAGGTATGCCGCGGTCCACGCGCCGGCGTTGCCCGCCACGCCCTCGGGCGCCCAGCCCGCGTTGATCGCCAGGTAGATGCCCACGAGCACGCCGAAGAACAGCGTGAAGTAGATCGCGGCGGCGACGGGTCCGTACTCCGCGAGCAGC
>JANLGX010000412.1 GCA_024654005.1 Gemmatimonadaceae bacterium
GGTGCTGGAACTCATGCGCGAGAGTGCCGACCGTGAGATTCCTCACGCCCGCCACCGATCGCACGTTCCCGTTCACTTCACCGTTCGGATCCGGAACGAGCATGTAGAACATCTCGGCTTCGTTGCTCGTCGGGCAGCTGTCCAGGCCGCCCGCCGCAACCTTGGGAAACAGATCGCGCCCGAAAAAGAATCCTCCGATGACGAAGTTCGAGCCCGCCGGTGTGAGCTCGTTCACCGCCCGGGTGTAGAATGCGATCACCTTTCCGTTGCCGTCTCTGTCCGCGGGTGCGCCAAAATTTTCGGTGTCGACGGGCCATACCAGGCTTTCGAACGTCGCGGCGATCGCGGCGTAATCCTGGGCCGTGAACCCACCAGAAGGATTAGCGAGGTCCGTGGCAATAATGAGGTGGTCGGTCTCAGTCTCGATCCTGAAGCTACGCATGTCGGGAATCTCACAAGCGTTTGCAAACCCGGCGCCCGCATTGACGTTGAACTGCGGCTGCTGAACGGTGACCGTTACCTCGGCGAACACCGTCGAGCTCACCGCGGCCCGGATCGTTGCGGTGCCGATGCCCCTCGCCGTGACCGTGGCGGTCGTCTCGCCGGTGCTGGCGACGGTTGCCACGCCCTGATTGCTGGAAGTCCACGTGACCGGCGCGGAGACGGCGTTCCCCGACGCGTCGCGCGGCGTGGCCGTGACCTGCGCCGTCGCGCCGACCCCGTACAACTTGATGTCGGTATCCGGCACGAGCGACAGAGACCTGGCCCCTCCTGGCGGAGTCGGTCCGTCACCTCCGCACGCCGCGGCGGCGATCACCAGCCCTGCGGCGGCGAGCATCCTCGTCGCAGAATAAACGGCTTTGCTTACGTTGCTTAATGTCATAGGATCGATGGGATCTCGAGCGTGAACGCCGGTGCGGAAGCTAGGAGTCTGTGTAGCCAAAGGAAACTGATCGGCCAAGGCTATTTATTCCCGGATAATCGATTCATTTACCCGCTATCCATCCTGACTGGTATGCCCTTCCGGCCGAAACGGTCCCCGATATCCCGGTCCCGACCATGATTGCATGAGAAAATTCTCGGTTACGACCAGGCGGACGGGAGGGCTGATCCGGTTCTGGCTGGCCGGGTTGGTCATCGCGGTGGGACTCTACTGGGTCGGCCGGACCATGCCGGCCGCGCGCGATCTGCTCGTCCCCGGCTACTGGATTCTGGGCGCGCTCGCCCTGTTCTTTACCGTGCGGTGGTACCGCCCGCGGCGCGGGGACAGGCGCCAGAGTGATCGCAGGGATCGCAGTGATCAGTGAGTCTTTTCCGGGTCGACGACGAGCTGCGTCAGCTCGTCCACCCGGTCCTGCAGCAGCCGGTCCCCGGCGCGCGACAGCACGGCCGCGCGATCGGTCACCTGATCCACCAGCGACCGCACCCGCTCCGGCTCCGCCGTCATCTCCAGCAGCTCGCGCAACGCGGACGACGGCGGCAGGTCGCCCGCGAGGCAGCGCTCGAGTACCAGTCGCGCGGTCTCGGGGTGGATGCCGGACGTCAGTCTGATCGCCGCCGCCCGCTCGTCACCCTCGCGTTGTGTCATGTGCGGCTGTGTGTTTTGCACGAACCGCGCCCGACAGCTAGATCAGCGGAGCGCCCCGGCCAG